>DATLVW010000895.1:0-10818 GCA_035577085.1 Thermoanaerobaculia bacterium | reverse complement strand
TGTCGCGCATGTCGAGATCACGGACGCAGGCAATGACGTCGTACGCGTGTTCCATCCGCTACGGCGCGGAACGAATATTCGCAAGCGCGGCGAGGACATGCACACCGGTGACGTCGTGCTGCGCGACGGCACGCCGCTTCATGCTGCAGAAGTTGGCGTGCTGGCGGGCGTGCAGAAGATGGCGGTACGCGTTGGGCGCCGGCCAACGGTGGCCATCCTCTCGACCGGCGACGAGATCATCGACGTCGGCGATATGGTGACACCGGGCAAAGTCGTCAACTCGAATTCCTACTCGCTTGCTGCGTTGACGCGCGAAGCGGGCGCGATTCCGCGGATGATCGGCATCGTGCGCGACACGCGCGAGGCGACGATCGCGGCGATCGAATCGGCGCTCGCATCTGACTTCGTCATCTCCTCGGGTGGCGTGTCTGTCGGCGCCTACGATTTCGTGAAGGATGCGCTCGACGCGCTTGGTGCCGAAACGAAGTTCTGGCAGGTGGCGATGAAACCCGGTAAGCCGGTCGTCCTTTCGCGGCTGCGCGGCCGGCTCTACTTCGGACTTCCCGGTAACCCGGTCTCGTGCATGGTCTCGTTTCTTCTCTTCATCGCGCCGGCGATCCGGAAGGCGATGGGGCAGAAAGAAAACCTGCTTCCGCCGATCGTGCAGACGCGCGTGATGGTATCGCTGAAGTCGCGCGGCGACCGGCGCAACTACATGCGCGTTCGGGTACTGGCCCGCGACAGCGAGCTGGTCTCCGAGCCGATGACATCGCAGGGATCGGGCGTGTCGACATCGATGGTGCAGGCCAACGGCCTCGTGATCGTGGAAACAGGAGTCACGTCGGTCGAAGCGGGGTCACTGATTGCGACAGTGCTCGTGGGTCCGGTGCAATCCTGAATACTAGCTCCCGGTGACTGGCGAATCTGTTTCTGTCAACACTTCAACGAACGCCCAGTCTCATTCGTAACCCTCGCGTTTAGCGTGCATTTAGGCGTGAATCGCGCGGCAGGGGGCTAGCGATATGCGTTCGGTCGGGATTGTCTGTGGCTACGAACTCAACGACGAGTTGCCCGGCTACGTAACGTCGGTTGCGCCGCTCATCGCCCGTGAGAATCTCGATTTCGTGATTCTATCCGGTGGGCGCACTTCGCCCCGATCGCCGCATTCCGAGGCGTGGGTGATGGCCCGGCAGCTTCGCGGGATTCTGCAGTCACCGCAGGTTGTCCTCGAAGAACACGCCATGACCACGCTGGAGAATCTGATCTTCGCGCGTGGGCTGGCCGAACATCACGTCGGAGCCGTGGAGCGGTTCGTCGTCTTCTGTGACCGTGTTCACGAGCGGAAGGTTGCCACGCTGGGAAGGCTGATTCTTGGCGCACGCACAATCGTGAGGCCGGTCGATCACGCCGTCGCTGTTGCCGATCGTCTGTTCGAGCCGTTCTCGCACTTCATCGAGACCGTCATCGCCATGATGCCTCGCCTGCGCAAATACCTGCGCGCAGCGGCGATCTTCACAAAAGGGGTTAGCGGGAAACCGCCTGATTCGGCCTTGCCGCCGCTGCTCTCCGATGACCAGCCGCTGCATCGCCGGAGGATGAACCTCACTGACTCTTCGTCACGTCCGTGATCCAGATCCCCTTCTCGTCGGTCACGTGGAGCTTTGCATCGACGGATGTTCCGTTCGCCGGCAGCGACTCCACTTTCGCCCCTCGGACGATGTAGTCCATCGTCATCGCTTCCATGTAGCCGGGGATGGCCTGGTGATCAATGGACAGTGCGTTCTCTTTCGTATCGCGTCCCACGATCTTGCCGTGCATCGCGTAGACCTTCTCGCCTGGAACCGAGAGCGGTTTTGAGGCGTTGTCGATCTTCGCTTTGCCGCAGGCGAGCGTGAGCAGGAGGGCGAGAGCAATCGTTCGCATGGCGATCTAGTCTATTCTCACGGCCAGTTGAAGTCCTCGAGCACAATCAAACTGGCCATCGCCGCCGTTCTCGCCATTCTCTTCGGCGGCCTCGCCTTGCGCGCGGCCATGCGCCTCGTGAGCACGGCGACGCACTCGCTGTTCTTCGGCGTCGTGTTGCTGGTCATCGCGGTGTGGATTTTCGCGACGAGAAAGAAGGATTGAGAACGCGCTACGGCGTCGGCTGCGCGAATCCCGTGATCACGTACGACCCGCTCTTCACGTCCTTCTTGATCTTGATGATGTCGTTCTTCTGCGCGTCCTCGAGGAGATCGCTGAACGTGTTGTAACCGTAGTACTCCTCGTTGAACGTCGGCTTCTTGCGCTGCATCGTCTGCTTGACCATCGAGCCCCAGAGGATCTCTTTGTTCTCGCGCATCAGCGCCTTGATCGAGTCGATGAGAAGCTTGAACACCTCGCCCTGCTTCTTGTCCTTGAACGTCACGTTCGACGGCGCCTTCGTGCCGCGCACGAGGTCCTCGTAGAAGATGAACTCGTCGCAATTGTCGATCAGCAGATCGCTCGATGAATTCTTCACGCCGACGCCGATGACGTGCTTGTCGTTCTCTTTCAGCTTCGAGACCAGCGGGGAGAAATCGGAGTCGCCCGACGCCACGACGAAGATGTTGATGTGATCCTTCGACCAGGCCATGTCCATGGCGTCGACGACCATGCGGATGTCGGCGGAGTTCTTGCCCGAATAGACGCGGCCTGGAATCTCGATCAGCTCGATGGCCGCTTCGTGCAGCTCGCGCTTGTAGTCGGGGAACTTGTCCCAGTCGGAGTAGGCGCGCTTGACGACGATCTTCCCCTTCTCCAGCAGGCGTTCCAGAAGAAGGGCCACTTCGAATTTCTTGAACTTGGCGTCGGCCACGCCGATGGCGATGTTCTCGAAGTCGATGAAAAGGGCGATTTTGCTTTCGTTCATGCTGCTTCTCGATGGCGGCGATCCGACGTTCCCGTCGTCCTCGGCCGCATCGTTTTCGAAGTTTGGCTTGCGGCTCATCGGTGTTGCTCCGGCAGACTAACACCGAATGGGGATTTCAATTCCCGGACGGGTACGCTCTGATTGAGAGAAAGATTGGTCACGCGGAGACGCGGAGGGCGCGGAGGTTTTCTCCGCATCTCCGCGCCTCCGCGTGAAACGGTTTAAGCCACTCGCGTACACTCCCACTCCGTGAAGCACTACATCGCCCTCGCCCGTCCCTTCACACTGCTTCCTCCGCTCCTCGGCATCGTCTCCGGAGCGGTCTGCGCGTGGGGCTCAGCGCACAATCCCGACCCCACGCGCGCGCTGACCTCGTCCGTGATCTGGACCATCGTCCTCGGGTCTCTCTGCGCGTCTCTGCTCAACGCCGCCAACAACTCCCTCAACCAGATCTACGACCTCGAGATCGACCGCATCAACAAGCCGAAGCGGCCGCTCGTCACCGGCGAAGTCTCGATTCGCGGCGCGTGGATCTTCACCTGGATCATGTACGCGCTCGGGCTCACACCGACGTGGCTCGTGGTCGTCTATCCCTACACCACGTGGCACGCGAAGTTCTTTGCGCCGCTGCCGTGGCATGAGTGCATCGGCATCTATCTCATCGCCTTCATCTCGACGTTCGTCTACTCCGTCCCGTCGCTCGGCAGGACGAAAGTCCATCCGATCGGAGCCAACCTCACGATCGCCATTCCACGCGGCTGCCTCCTGAAAGTGGCCGGCTGGACGATGGTCGCGCACGCAACGACGCTCGAGCCGTGGTTCATCGGCTCCGTCTTCATGTTCTTCCTCCTCGGCGCCGCATCGACGAAGGATTTCAGCGACATCGAAGGCGACCGCGCCGGAGGCTGCCGCACCCTTCCGATTACGTTCGGAGTGAAGCGCGCAGCCTGGATGATCGCGCCATTCTTCATCTTCCCCTGGTTGCTCATGCCCCTCGGCGCCGCCACCCACGTCCTCACCGGCAACGGCACGTTCCTCACCATCCTCGGCATCGTCCTCGCGCTCTGGGGCGCCTACACCGTCTGGCTGATCGTCCGCAATCCCGACGAGCTCACGGCAACCGAGAACCATCCGTCATGGCGCCACATGTACCTGATGATGATGGCCGCGCAGGTCGGGTTCGCGGTCGCGTACGTGGTGTAACGAATTGCGCTGCGCGCGTTCTCGGTTGTCGGTTGATTGCGCTTCGCGCGTTGCCGCCGGAAACCAATTGATATCGATTGTCCGACCGGCGCAATCGCATCGCAATCGATCTCGCGTCCTTCTGACAACGCGCGCAGCGCAATCAACCGACAACCGGGAACGCGCGCAGCGCAAAAAGATCCAGCGTAGAATCGCAACGTGATCTCCCTCGAACCGGAGCTGATTCGGCTTCGCGACCGTCCGCTCGTCGAAGGTGCGGCCAGTCCCGCGCCCTTCGCGCAACTCATCGCCGTGGAGCGCCGCGACATCGTCAGCGTCTACGCTGAGTTGCGCCTTCTGACGTGGTTGGGCGTGATGATCGTCTCCATCGGCGTCGGTGTTCTCATCTCGAAACATCTCGACGACCTCGGCCCGCTCGCCATCGCCGGCGGCATTGGCATTGCCGCGGCCGCCTGCTATGCCTGGGCGTTCTGGAAACGCAGGCAGCAGGCGGGTTTGATCGATGAGTACGTGCTCCTGCTTGCCGCCCTGTTGCTCAGCGCGGACCTCGGATACATCGAGCATCAGTTCCATCTTCTCGGCGACAGCTGGCAACGTCACTTCCTTCTGCTAGCGCTCCTGCACGGCGCCACCGCCTACTACTTTCAGTCGCGGCTCGTGCTCTCGCTCTCGATTGCATCGCTGGCGGCGTGGCTGGGAATCGAGCGCCGAAGCGTCGATACGATCTTCGATGCGCCGGTATCGACCGCGGGGCGGGCGTTCGTCTGCGCCGCAATTATCGCCGGCTGGCGGGTCATCGATCTGCGCCTCCGACCGGCGACGACGTTCCGTTCGCTGTTCGACAACGCCGTCGCGAATCTCGCGTTCTGGGGCGCGCTGACCCTTGCCGCGCACGGCGCCACGCGCTACCTCGGGTGCGCGATCGCGATCGCGCTGGCCATCGCGTCCTCGATCTACGCGCGGCGCACTAACTCGACGGCGTTTGTCATCTACGCCTGGGTCTACGGCACGATCGCGGTCGACATCGCCGTCTGCAGCGCGATCAGCGAGCCGGTCTTCATCATGTTCTATCTCCTCATCTCGACCATCGGCGCGATTGCCGGGCTGTTCATCTCGAACGCGCGGTTGAAGAAGGCGGCAGCATGAGCTGGTTACCGGGACCATCGGTCGAAGAAGAGAGGACGGAAGCGCTTCGCCGTCTGCATGTCGCGGACGTGGCGGCTACGCCGTGGCGGCACAACGGCATCATGCTCCGCATCGTCTTCTCGGTTCTGGCGATCGTGGCGCTTGCGGCGCTCTTCGGATTCTTTGCCATCCTCTCGTTGCCGAAGGAATGGCTCACCGGCATCGCTGCGATCGGAGCCGCGGAGTGGCTGATCCGCCGTCATCACTTCTTTTCCACCGGATTGGAATCGACGCTCTGGATCGCCGGTCTTTTCTGCCTGATCTTCACCCTGCCGAGCTCCGGCAAAGTCGAGGCGGTTCTCGCGTTCGCGTTCGCCGCCGGACTCGCCGGCTGGCGGATGCGCGACGCCTTCTTCGGTGTTTGCGCCGTCGTGCTCGTCGTCGTGTATGTCGCGGCGAAGTGGGACTTTGTTGTCCTCACGATGTTCGTTGCAGGGGTCCTGGCATTGGCCGCAGCGATCGCCATGCGACGCGTCTGGCAGCGGCCGACGACCGAGTGGCTTTTCGCCGGGATCGCGCTGGCGATGCCGGTAACCGGCTGGGCTGCCACGATCTTCATGCGCGTCTTCCACAACTTCGCCACCAGCCTTCCCGTTGCGCTGATCCTCACAGCGACCGCAGTTGTGCTCCTGGCGATGGGAGTCCTGTGCCGCGACCGGGTACTCCTCATTTCCGGAACCATCTCGCTCGCCCTGGTTGCCGTGGAGTTACAGGATCGCATCAGCCTGCCGATGGAGGCGAAGCTGGTGACGTTCGGCCTTGCATTCATAGCCGCAGGCGCCATCCTCGCACGCTCGTTGCGACGTGCCACCAGCGGCTTCGTCACCACGCCCGTCCGTGTTGCTGCGTACGATGAAGCGATGCAGATCGGCGGCATCCTCGCCGTCGCTCCGCACGGCGATCATGCGGCAGCGTCGCACGACGCCGGCGGCCCTCAACTCTCCGACTCCGCGGGACCGACCGACAAATCGTTCGGTGGCGCCGGCGCGGGCGGCGGATTCTGATCGGGTTTAGCGGAGCCTCAGCATCCCCGCGTCTCCGCGTGAAACGCCTTTCGGAAGCACCTCCGCCTTAATGTTCCACGTGTCACAACGGTTGTGCAGAATCGCTCTCCGATCAAAACGACACGCCGGAAAAGCAAGTCAAACCGAGGAAGCCACCTTTTTCCGCAGCGCTGAGCACTCCGCCCCATTTACGCCATTTTTCTTCCTGGCCGAGTCTGCTATTTCCTTCGGATTCGCATCGAAAAAGCTGCGGAAAAAGAGTGCTGCAAACTTGCATGGAAATCATGTGCAAAAGATGTGGAAAACACGTTGATTCTCTGCGGATTTGTCCTTGAAAGCCTGTGCAAAATACTGTGGATAACCTGCGGGGAACCGGTGGAACAGCAGCGGAGAACGGCTCCCCATTCCATTTTCCGGTTATCGACTAAACATATGATTTAGCGAATACTTACGCTCCATGTTGTGTTAAAGCACAACAAGACCACAACATCTTGTGGTCATTTGCTTGACATCCGATTCTGCCGGGCGTAGCTTGTCTCCCACCAACGACAACTGCATGGCGCGGGGAGGATTGATGAAGGATTTGAGGCACGTTTCCCGTTTGGCTGTCCGGAGCCCGTTGCGGTCGGTATCGCTGCAGATTCGCGAGTATCAGGTCACCGTCAAGGTCAAAACCCCAGTACCACAGGCCAGACCCGCCAGCGTTCGGTTGCTGTCCCGTTAACTACGTCTCACTCAACTCAAAAAGCGCCCCGGGTAGGGGCGCTTTTGCATCGAAAGACAGGAAGCAAGGAGATCAGTCATGACGTCCATCGAGGTTCCCAGCTCTCCCCTCCGTCCACGCTCGAACAGCAAGCCTGCCCGGAAGAAGGAAACAAAAGGCGGCGGTATCGAAGTCGAGCGTTTCTTCACGAAAGCGGGCGTCGACGTCTATGACACGTGCGAGTGGGAAACGCGTGCGGCTGCCATCAGCAACGAGAGCGGCGGGATCGTCTTCGAGCAGAAAGACGTCGAGATGCCGAAGTTCTGGTCGCAGATGGCCACCAACGTCGTCGTGTCGAAGTACTTCCGCGGCCACCTCGGCTCGCCTGACCGCGAGACTTCGGTGCGCCAGCTCATCGGCCGCGTCGTCCGCACGATCACCGCGTGGGGACGTCAGGGCGGCTACTTCAACACCGAGGCGGACGGGGACACGTTCCGCGACGAGCTCACGCACATCCTTCTCTACCAGATGGCCGCATTCAATTCGCCGGTCTGGTTCAACGTCGGCATCGAGCCGCATCCGCAGTGCTCGGCGTGCTTCATCAACTCCGTCAACGACACGATGGACTCCATTCTCGGATTGGCTAAGACCGAGGGCATGCTCTTCAAGTACGGATCGGGAACGGGATCGAATCTCTCCAGCATCCGCTCCTCGCGCGAGCTTCTCGCCGGCGGCGGCACCGCATCCGGCCCCGTCTCCTTCATGAAGGGATACGACAGCTTCGCCGGCGTCATCAAGAGCGGCGGCAAGACGCGCCGCGCCGCCAAGATGGTCATCCTCAACGCCGACCATCCCGACATCCTCGACTTCATCGAGTCGAAGGAAAAAGAAGAGAAGAAGGCCTGGGCCCTCATCGATGCCGGCTACGACGGTGCTTTCAACGCGCCCGGCGGTGCTTACGACTCCGTGCAGTTCCAGAACGCCAACCATTCCGTCCGCGTCACCGACGAGTTCATGAAGGCGTACGAGAAAGGCGAGGATTGGAACACCTACACCGTGACCGAGCCGAAGACGGTCATGGGCACGTACAAAGCGCGCGATCTGATGCGCAAGATGGCCGAGTCGGCGCACCTCTGCGGCGATCCCGGCATGCAGTTCGACACCACTGTCAATGATTGGCATCCATGCCCGAACACCGCGCGCATCAATGCCTCGAATCCCTGCTCCGAGTACATGTTCCTCGATGATTCGGCCTGCAACCTTGCTTCGCTCAACCTGATGCGCTTCTACAACGAGAACACCGGCTTCGACGTCGAGGCCTACCGTGCTGCGCTGCGCATTGTCATCACCGCGCAGGAGATCACCGTCGATTTCGCGTCGTATCCGACGAAGGCGATCGAGAAGAACTCCCACGCCTTCCGCCCCCTCGGCATCGGTTACGCCAACCTCGGCGCTCTGCTCATGGCCCGCGGTATTGCGTATGACTCCGAGGATGGCCGCGATTACGCCGCCGCCATCACTTCCATTCTCTCCGGCGAGTCGTACGCGCAGTCAGCACGTATCGCCGCGAAAGTCGGTCCGTTCGAAGGCTACGCCATCAACCAGGAACCGTTCCTGCGCGTGATCGACAAGCACCGCCGTGCCGCGTATCGCATCAACAATCGTCCGCTGCCGGCCGATCTTGCCGAGGCCGCGACGCAGGTGTGGGATGAAGCGTATGCGCTGGGGCAGGAGCACGGATACCGCAACGCGCAGATCTCCGTCCTCGCGCCGACCGGAACCATCGCGTTCATGATGGACTGCGACACTACCGGGATCGAGCCTGACATCGCCCTGGTCAAGTACAAGAAGCTCGTCGGCGGCGGCATGCTGAAGATCGTCAATCAGACCGTCCCCACGGCCTTGAAGCGCCTCGGATACGACCCCAAACAGATCGGCGAGATCATCCAGTACATCGACGAGAACGACACGATCGAAGGGGCGCCACACCTGCTCGATCAGCACCTCACCGTCTTCGATTGCGCGTTCAAGCCGAAGAACGGCACAAGATCGATCCATTACATCGGCCACCTCAAGATGATGGGCGCCGTGCAGCCGTTCATCAGCGGCGCGATCTCCAAGACCATCAACATGCCCGCCAACGCCACGATCGACGAGATCGAGCTGGCGTATGTGGAAGCGTGGAAGCTCGGCCTCAAGGCGGTTGCCGTCTACCGCGACGGCTGCAAACGTTCGCAGCCGCTCTCCACCGGCAAAGACAAAGACAAGCTCACCGACCTCGGCGTCGCCCCCACCGCCGTCCGGAGAAAGCTGCCGGACGAGCGCGAGTCGATCACGCACAAGTTCTCGATCAGCGGCCACGAAGGCTACATCACCGTCGGCAAATACGAAGACGGCACACCGGGCGAGATCTTCATCACCATGGCCAAAGAAGGCAGCACGATCTCCGGCCTGATGGACAGCTTCGCCACGATGACGAGCCTGGCCCTGCAGCACGGCGTCCCCCTGAACTTCCTGGTCGACAAATTCACGCACACGAGATTCGAGCCCAGCGGCTTCACGAAGAACCCCGAAATCCCCATGACCAAATCGATCATGGACTACATCTTCAAATGGCTGGCAACCAAGTTCCTCGACCGCGAGAGCCAGACGCAGGCCGGCGTGATCGTGCGCGAGGAAGCTCCTGCCCCCGCTCCGAAACCCCTCCCCAACGTCGCTCCTCTCTCCAAGGACGACGCCACATTCGTCTCCTCCCTCGGCACCTCCCCGATCATCGCCGCCCCAAAGGATGCCGACGGCCCGAACGCCCGCAACACCGCCACGTTCCGCTACCAGCAGGACGCGCCGTCCTGCTCGGATTGCGGCTCGATCATGGTGAGAAACGGGGCCTGCTACAAGTGCTTGAATTGCGGGAGTACGAGCGGGTGTTCGTAGGGCGAAACTTGTTTTTCTGAAGGGGCCGCGGCTTCTGCCGCGGCCCCTTGCTTTTGGTGAGGTATGGACCCGGTCTCTATTCTCGATGGTGTAATCAGTAACCTGCTTTTTGCAAAGGCTCTTGGTATCGACAAGAAGCTTTCGTCGATTCGCAGCGTGGCGCGCGCGATATCATCCGCCTCTGCCGAAGTTCCGTTCTCTGATGTACACCGAATCCTTACTGTGTGGGTTGATTGCGTCGACTTGTCGGAAATCTCGCCAGGAGATCGCGCCGGAACGCAGCGGCTTATTGCCAAATACTGTGAAGTCGCGAGTATTGCCGGCGTCTCAACGGACGAGCTGACAGCGGCTTCTGTAATCGAGCGCTTCGGTGTTCATCTTGACAGAGTGCGTCGTCTGGACGTGGCTGAGCACGATGCGCGCGAATCAGTTCGACATGCCGGACTAAGCGAACAAATAGCCCAGTCGGCTGCCGAGAGTCGCAATGGCCACGACGCCATCCTCAAAGAAATTCAGAAGCTTACTGCTTCCGTCGGCGGTTCAGTCTCTAAGCTTTCGCCGTCGGCAAAGAATCTCGCATCCGTCGAAGCATTGGTTGACGCTGGCTTATTTGTCACGGCACGCGACCGATTAAAAGCTATACCGTGTGAAGTCGAGCTGGATCACGCAGACGCGGTTTCTTATCAGACCTTCTCTGGAATCTGCGCATACCATTTGGGCGACGTTCATGGGGCTGTTCAATCATTTCAACGCGCGTCTGACCTGAAACCAGAGAGTTCCAAGACGGCATCCAATCTCGCCGCGGCCTACTTGGCGCAGGGTGATTACGACAAAGCCATCGGCGAAGCGAGGCGGGCGCGCTCTCTCTCGCCAAACCTGGCACCGATTAACCTGATCGC
>DATLVW010000894.1:0-8142 GCA_035577085.1 Thermoanaerobaculia bacterium | reverse complement strand
CTGAAGACGGGGGCTACGATCTTGCGCCGGCTTCGCCGGCGGGACGGGCGGTCAGCTCTCTCTGCGTCCTCGGTGTCTCTGTGGTTGAGGAATCTCGTTCAGAATGGGCGAATGATCCATTTCGAGGGGACGCTGACGCCGGAGCTCTATCGTCGCGCGCTCGGTGTTACCGGCCGGTCGGGCCGGTGGGTCGCCTGGGTATTGATCCTGGCGGGAGTCGTCAATCTTTTCTTTGCCCACCTCGACCGGCCTGTCACATGGGGGATGCCGCTGCTTCTGGCGTTGTTCGGCGTGATGCTGTTGATCATGCCGAGGTATGCCGTGACGAAGGCGTTCGCTACCGACCGGTTGCTCTCGGAACCGATGACCGGCGACGCCGATGAGCAGGGCGTTCGTCTGGAATCAGCGCATGGACGGGCCGATTTGCCGTGGTCGCTGATGCACAAAGTCGTGGTGACTGCGAATCTGGTTACGATCTACCAGTCGGCCAGCATCGTCCGCATTCTTCCTCGGGAGTGCTTCGCTGACGAAGAGTCGTGGCAGAGCCTCCGCCGGCTCGCGAGCGCAGTTCGACCAGCGGCCGGACCTTCGCGGCCGCTTCTCGTGCTGCTGCTGTGGGCTGCGATCGTGATTGCGGTGGTTCTCCTGTGGACTCTCTTCAACCGGACATGACGGAGCGGGGCACCGGGGCCGAGGGGCAATCGTCACGCGGAGGCGCGGAGGGGCCGAGAAAGAAGCCCCGCGGCCTCCGCGGCTCCGCGTGAACCCGCTCTCACTTCCCGTTCACGGGTCCCGGCTTCCCGCCCACGTGATCTGATTTCACGTTCGTGTGATTCGGTTTCCCATTCACGGACTCCCGTTTACCATTCACGGATTCCGGTTTACCGTTCATGGATTCCGGTTTACCGTTAACGGATTCCGGTTTACCGTTCATGGATTCCCGTTTACCGTTAACGGATTCCCATTTACCGTTAATGGATTCCTGTTTACCGTTAACGGATTCTCATATTGTCTAACTTCCATTTTTGGTGGTGTAATTGTCCACCTTTTGTGACAGTCGCTGCCCTGCCTCTTTTTCCGTGACCCCTTCTTCAGCTCGCCCGTATTCATCAGGTCAGGCGATCCGGCGAAGAAAAGAGGGGGACGCCCCCCCTGGTTGGTAGCCCGCTTCAGTGGGCGACAGAGAATCGCGTGGACGGCCCCTCTTTCGCCCGCTGAAGCGGGCTCGCCAAACGGGGGGAATCGCGTGTCCCCCGTCTGAAGACGGGGGTTACGTTCTTGCGCCGGCTTCGCCGGCGGGGGCACGGCGGTCGGGTGGTGGATCATTCGGGGTGGTCGGGGCGAAAAGGTCAGGGGAGATGGTCACGCGGAGGCGCGGAGGGGCGGAGGAGGAACCCGCGCTCTCCGCGGCTTCGCGTGAACCCGTTCTCTCTTCCCAAACTTTCTTTCCAAATTCCGTAACCTTCCAAAAGCTGACACGTCTCAATTAGTGTCAGGCGATCCGAGCAGTGCGCGCAGGACAACCCTGGCAGAAAGGAGGGGAAGGCTATGACTACTAAAGATACCGTTCAAACGCAGGTTCCGTCTTCGGACCTGGCGGCAACCGATGCCGCCATCCAGCAGGCGGTTGCGCAGCTTCAAGGCATCTATCAGATCCTGCCGGATTTCGTTCCGGCACCGGCTGATGGTGTCAAGGGGATGCGTTCGGCCCGCTCGTTCACGGACGCGTTTCTCGAAGCCAGCGCCGTCGCTGCCGAAAATGACACGACGATGCAGGCGTCGACGGGACTCGATCCGGTCAGAACGCGGCTGGTCATCACCCGTAATCTGCGGTTCGAGCCTCTTGCTGCCGCTGCCGAAGCGCTTGCTCGGGACATTCGCTACAACATGTTCCGTGAGCGCTGGAGCGTCGTGCAGCAGGCGTTGCAGGTGTTCAGCCTCGCTAAAGGCTACACCCGTAACGGCCGTGCAGACGCACTCGTCGCTCATGTCAGGACGATGCAGTCGGCACTGGGGCGTACCGGTACTCGCCGCAAGGTGAAGAAACCGGCACTCAAACTCGTTCCGCAGCAACCGCAGTAACGCAGTAGCAGTAGATGTGAGAACGGCCCGCGCGAGACGTCGCGCGGGTCGTTTTTTTTGGGTTCCTGCCCGTCATCCTCTGAAATTTGCACTCTGGTGCGAGCGCTTGCATACTCTTGCCATGACCGCCGCTGCGCAGCACATCGTGGAGAATTTCGAGTCGCTATCCGACGCCGAAAAGCGCGAAGTCCTTGCGAACCTTCTCAGAATCTCGCGGGATATCGACTACCCCGAGGCAACTGACGAGGAGTTGGTGGGCGCGGCGGACACCGTGTTCCTCAGCTACGATCGGATGGAACAGGGCGAGTGAACGATCCGCGACGCGGGGAGGTCTGGCTCGTGGATCTTGGTCTGGCGGCAAAGGTCCGGCCGTGCCTGGTCCTAAGCGTTCCGGCGGCGGACACCGATCGGGCACTGGTCGCACTGGTTCCGCATACGACATCACTTCGCGGAACCCGTTTCGAATGCATTGTCCCCGTTGGCTTCTTGAAGGCGGGAGCGTTCGATGTGCAAGGCATCGTGACGGTTCCCCACGCGAAACTCCTGCGCCGGCTTGGGGGCCTTCGGCCGGAGCAGCTCGCTGCGGTTGAGGCAGCAGTCGGGCGTTGGCTTGGCCTCAGACCGTAAACGAACGCCCGTCCCCTCCGTTTACAATACCCACCAAAATTTGAAACGTGGCCGCGCCGTGGTCTACCGTCAACCGACAACCGACAACGCGGCGAAGCCGCAGAAAAACAGGAGGCTTCATTTGAATCGTTTGCTTCGTAGTCTGGTGGTTGTCAGCATCGTTGCTGCTCCTGCTGTTTTTGCTGCCGAGGTTAAGGAGACGGTGCATGTCGTCATCACGGGTGGGGCGAATGCCGGGACGTATGACGGGACGACCGATCGTGGTGGGTGTTCGGCGGGGATGACGGGCAAGGGGTCGTGGGGGAATCAGTTCTCGTTGCCGAAGGAGAACAATCCGAAGGTGCTGAACAGTGTGCAGCTGATCGTGCCGGATGCGAAGGGGGCGGCGTCGGGGACGCACAGCTTCTTTCTCAACGTTGCGTTCGGACGGATCACCGCGCGGGTGGCCGAGTACAAGGTGGACACGGAGCACAAGAGCGGCAGCGGGACGGTGACGGTCGCCGATCACGGATCGACGGCGGTGGTCACGTTTGATGCGACGACCGCTGCCGGCGTGAAGCTGAAAGGGACGATCGACTGCAAGAGCGTGTTGCGGGCGCCGTAGGTTGTTTGCGATGTGGCGGCGAGACGCCGCCACGCCAGCCGGCGAGGACGCCAGCGTTCCATCCGCAAGTGGCGCGGGCGTTCGTTAATTTGTGCTGGCCGCGCAAGTCGCCGGCGGAACGCTGGCGTCCCGCCGGCTGGCTTGGCGGCGTCTCGCCGCCAACCGGGCGGTAAGAACAGCCCTTGCCTTTCTTCCTGAGTTAACCCGCCGTAAGATGGGACCGCATCATCACTGCCTGACGGTCTCGAGGAGATGCGCCATGAAGCGATTCGCGATCTTTTCGCTCCTTGCCTTTGCGGTTTCTGCGAGCGCGGCGACTTACGAAGCCCGCACGGCGCATTACGCGGTCGTCATCCACGCCCTCCCGGCCGCCGGTGACGACGTCGTCTACGATGTGACCGTCAGCGAGTTGCCCGGCGAAAATACGCTCGCGTCCGTGCCGATGCGGGCGAAGGCCGGCGCCGCGGTGGACAAACAGGTGGACGTTGACGGGCAGCAAGTGTCCATCCACCTGGCGCCGGCAGGCAATGTGATGGCGTACAAGATCGAGATCAGAAAGGGCGATGTGATCGACTCGATTCAGAGTGCGGGGGCAACGCCGTCTGCTCGAGCGATGTACGCGCCCGGTGATCCGCCGCTCCGCGTTGGCGGCGACGTCAAGGCACCGGTCGTCATCCACCGCGTGGAGCCGATCTACACCGTCCTGGCGAGAAAATCGCGGATCAGCGGCATCGTCATCCTCGAGGCCATCATCGACCACACCGGTGTCGTCAAGGATGTTCAGATCCTCAAACCGTTGCCATTCGGACTGGATCAGGCTGCGATCGACGCGGTGAAGCAGTGGACGTTCCGGCCCGGCATGCTGAATGGACAGCCGGTCGACGTGATCTTCAATCTCACGATCCTCTTCCGGGCCCCGGAGCCGTCAACCTCGGCGGTCGATTCGACTCAGAGCTCCGGAGCGACGCAGCCGGTGCTCTCGTCGAATGCGGCAGGCGGTCCGCCGTTCCATGTTGGCGGCGACGTCACGCCTCCGATCGTTCTCGATCACGTGGAGCCGGTTTACCCGGTTGAGGCGCGAAGGGCACGGATCTCCGGCATCGTCATCGTGGAGGCTGTGATCGACCGTGCTGGCGTGGTCAAGGACGTGCGCGTGATCAAGCCGCTGCCCTTCGGGTTATCCGAGGCGGCGATCAAAGCGGTGAAGCAGTGGAAGTTCCGGCCGGGCACTCTCTATGGAAAACCGGTCGACGTGTTGTTCAATCTCACGGTCAACTTCCACATGTCGCAACCGCCACCCCAGCCACCGCCGGATTGAATCAGCTCGCGCTCTTGTACGCCGCCGCGTAGCGCTTCGATGCTGCCGGATCGGAGCTGACTTTGCGGATCGCGCTCTCGAACGTTTCCTGCGTCAGGCCCTGATCGGCGAGGAGCTTGTCGGCGTTGGCCGGCTGCTTGTTGATCAGCGCGCCGAGCTGGCCGAGCTGCTCCGGTGTCATCGCTGGCGCCGCCGTCGCTGCCACGCTGCTGCCCGCTGTCGGTTGCGACGATGACGAGGTGGTTGCCGTCTGATTCGCTTTGCTGCAGCCGCCGGCGATGAGCGCCGCGGAGAGTGCGAGTGTGATGAATGTCGTTCTCATTGCGCTAATCCTTTCCATGACCTTTGCCTTTATCTTTTTCTTTCTGCTGTCCGGGAGGGCCTTGGCCACCGGGACCGCGTCCATGCTCCTGGCCATTGTTCTGCGGTGGCGGTGGAGGAACGAAAACCGGTGCGGGTGCTGGCGCTGGAACCGCTGAGGCCATCGGCGGAGGCGCGACGATTGGCTGCTGGACGGCGCGGCCGCGTCCGTGACCGTTGCCATGTTCCTGCCTGACTACTGGCGGAACGGCTGAGGCCATCGGCGGCGGTGCGGCGATCGGTTGCTGGAAGACCTGACCTGGCTGCTGGAAGACCTGGCCGCGTCCGTGTCCGTGACCATTACCATGCTCCTGCCTGACTTCCATCTCTGCATGTCGCTCAGCCTTCTTCGCCTGTCCCGGCGGGATGTGCGCGACTTGCGGTGCAACGTACTGACCCTGGGCCATCCCCGGCTGCGGCACGAATGAGGGCTGCGGCACGAACGACGGTTGCGCGACCGCGCGCGGCTGCTGCCATCCGCGGTTTCCGCGTTGCTGCGCGTAGGACGGCTGCACGACCGGCTGCTGCGTGTAAACAGGTTGTGGCGTGTAGACCGGTTGTGCGATGGCAGGTTGCGGAACGTAGGTCTGCCCGTACGCCTGCTGCGGGTAGCCGCCGTTGAGCTGTGCCTGTGTGAAGACGGTCCTCACCGGCTGCGGGATGTAGTACTGATCGTTGAGCACGTAGTCGGGCGTGAACGCGATCGACCGTGTCGAGTACGAGGGAAGGCGCGGATAGATCGTGTCGTAGAGCTGGATGCCGATCACCCCGTTTCCGATCTGAGCCTCGATGAACGGAACGAAGTCGGGGCGCTCGACGAATACCGCAGGCGCGTACCGCACGGTGTCGACGAACTCCTCGGGCGGCAGATAGCCCTGATTCAGTGCGCCGCAGAATCGCCCGAGGTCGTCCTCGCGGATGCCATCGAGCTCGGAGACCGTGGCCACGGCCAGCGGCATCTCGATCAGGAACTGGATCGATCGCCGGTCGTAGCGCGGATGCGTGTAGCGCGTGCTGTACACCGCGCGGCGGCTGGAGTAGGAGTCGTAGCGAGGGATGTAGTTGTCGCTCAGCACCCAGGCCGGCGTCGTCTCGATGCGGCGAACCGTCACGCCGTAGCGCGGCAGCCGCTGGTTGATCACCGTCACAAGCGCCGTTCCGGTAACGCCTTGCGAGATCTCGTTATCGACGAACGGGAAGAAGTCAGGTTGCTGCAGCACGATCGGTGCGTAGCGAACCGTTTCGACGAACAGCGGCGGCGGTACGTTGGCATCATTGAGCTGTAAAGCAAACCGTCCGAGCTGGTCGTCGGGCAATCCAGTGCGCGAGCAGGCATCGACGGCAAGAGGCATCGCGGCAAGCGACCGGTAGTAGGTGTTGTCGAACGCAAACATGCGCGCGGGCAACAGCGCGAGAAGCATCAAGAGCAGTGGGAGTTTCTTCATGAGGTCACCATCCGCTGTTCCACCACTGCAAGTGCGAGGCCTTATCATTGATTACATGGCAAATGAAGACGAAGCTGGCGGAGTGAACCGCAGACACTTCCTGGAACTCGCCGCATTGGGCTCAGCAGTAGCGCTTGCGAAGCCGCTGAGTGCGGTTGCACAAGCAGCCTCAGCGCCGGTTTCCGTAAAGCCTGAGCTCGAAGAAATCACCATCAGCGAGCTACAGGATGGGATGAAAAGCGGACGCTGGACGGCGCGTTCGATCGCCGAGGGATATCTGGCGAGGATCGACGCGCTCGACAAGCGCGGGCCGGCGATCAACGCCATCATCGAGATCAATCCTGATGCGCTGTCGATCGCGGACGCGATGGATGCCGAGCGGAAAGCGGGACATGTGCGCGGGCCGCTGCACGGCGTCCCGGTGGTGATCAAAGACAACATCGACACGGCGGACAAGATGAAGACGTCGGCCGGTTCGTTGGCACTCGCAGAGAACGTGGCCGCGCGCGATGCCTTCGTGGTCTCACGACTCCGCGAAGCCGGCGCGATCATCCTGGCAAAAACGAATCTCAGCGAGTGGGCGAATTTCCGATCGACGCATTCGACTAGCGGATGGAGCGGCCGCGGCGGACTGACGCTGAATCCGTACGTGCTCAATCGCAATGCCTGCGGCTCGAGCTCGGGGACGGGATCGGCGATCGCAGCGAATCTGGCGGCGATCGGCGTCGGCACAGAAACCGATGGTTCCGTGGTCTGCCCCTCCTCCGCCTCGGGGCTCGTCGGCATCAAACCGACCCTCGGGCTCATCAGCCGCGCCGGAATCATCCCGATCGCGCACAGTCAGGACACGTCCGGTCCGATGGCCCGTACCGTCCGCGACGCCGCCATCCTCCTCGGCATCCTGACGGGAGCCGACGAGCGCGATCCGATCACGGTTTCGAGCCGGACGAAAGGGCATTCGGATTACACGCGCTTTCTCGATGCCGAGGGACTGAAAGGGGCGCGCATCGGCGTGGCGCGTCAGTACTTCGGATTCAACGACGCCACCGACAAACTGATGAAGGACGCCATCGCCCTCATCCAAAGCCTCGGCGCCACGATCGTCGATCCCGCCAACATCGCCACGAACGGGAAGTTCGACGCGACCGAGAACGACGTGCTGCAGTTCGAGTTCAAAGACGGCATCAACCAATACCTGGCGAACGCACCGTCATCCGTGAAGTCCCGCACGCTCGCGGATCTCATCAAGTTCAACGAAGAGCATCGCGCCGAGGAGATGCCGTACTTTGGACAGGAGATCTTCGAGCAGTCGGAAAAGCGCGGGCCGCTGACCGAGAAGAAGTACCTCGATGCGCTGGCGAAGAATCACCGGATGTCGCGCACCGAGGGCATCGACGCGACGATAGCGAAACACAAGCTCGACGCGATCATCGCGCCGACCGGCGGACCGGTGTGGACGACGGATCTCGTGAACGGCGACCACTTCACGGGCGGCTATTCGACAGCGTCTGCCGTCGCGGGATATCCGCATATAACGGTTCCCGCAGGACTGGCCTTCGGCTTACCGGTCGGCCTGTCATTCTTCGGAGGCGCGTGGAGCGAGCCGTCGCTGATCAAGTACGCGTACGCGTTCGAACAAGCGGCGAAAGCGCGTCAGCGGCCAAAGTTTCTATCTGCTACATCTGCGTAATCCGCGGATAAAAACC
>DATLVW010000893.1:0-5466 GCA_035577085.1 Thermoanaerobaculia bacterium | reverse complement strand
AAAAAGAAGGATGTTGATTCCGGCGTCCAGCAAATAGGGCATGACGTGCGCTGGGGTGGACAGGTTGCCGGTGTTTCCGTGGCAGTAAAGCGCGGAGGCGATCGGATTCTTCGCCCGGCAATACCAGCCGTACAGCTCCTCCCCGTCGCCCGTTTCGAAGCGCAGGACCTCGGTCTGTCCATGTGGAATCCCGTAATCCTCCGGATTCCAACTGATCACCGGATCAGGCTCGGGGCAGAAAATCTGGGAACGTCGGAAGAGGCGGCGTCCGAGGTCGAGGGCCAGGACCGTCGCACCGCCGATCAACAACGAGTTTGCGATCTCGTTAAGCCAGTCGTTCTTTCGTTTGCGCCACACGATCCCTTCGAAGAGCAAAAGATCTGCCGGGTTAGAATCGCGCGCGACATGCGCACGACCGAAAGCCGC
This sequence comes from Thermoanaerobaculia bacterium, assembly GCA_035577085.1. Classification (GTDB taxonomy): domain Bacteria; phylum Acidobacteriota; class Thermoanaerobaculia; order Gp7-AA8; family Gp7-AA8; genus JADGNZ01. The sequence goes on along the minus strand of DATLVW010000893.1, from coordinate 5,040 downwards.
ACCCGTGTACGGTACAAGGAAACCGACCAGATGGCTATCGCGCATCACGCGAATTACGTCGTTTGGTTCGAAATCGGACGGACGGACCTTTGCCGCGAGGCTGGATTCCCGTATCGCGAGATCGAGGAGCGTGGATTGATCCTCGTCGTCACCGAAATCGTCTGCCGCTACCGTGCCCCCTACAAGTACGACGACGAAGTCGTGATCCGCACCTCGGTCGCCGAAGCCGCAAGCCGGATGATGCGCTTCGACTACGAGCTGCGCGACGCCACCGGCGAGCGCCTGCACGCCACCGGAAGCTCATCGCACGTCTGGGTGGACCGCACATCACGCCGCCCAGTGGTGGCGGACACGGATGTGATGAAGGGATTCGACCCGTGGCTGGGGGCACATAGCGAGTGAGTCTGCGTTGGCGGGCCCGTGCCGATGCCCGAGAGCCTCGCGTAGGTTGCGTTCGAGACGACCGTGTTCCGCACTGTCGGTCGACAATTCGGTTCAGGGCGAGTCGCCGCTGCAGAAGCGACTCGGCCGCGGTGACGATTTCGTCCTGGCATCGAGCCTCTCTCTGCAGTACGTGGGCATCGGCACGTTCCGTTTGCCGGGGTGGTGATATTCTTCCGTCAAGCATTCCAACAGACAATGGTCCGGGTCTTCATCTCGTATGCGCGGGAAGACGGTGAGGCATTCGCGCGAGGCCTCGAGGCGAAGCTGCAGGAATACAACCCGTGGTACGACCGGCGGCAGTTGATTCCCGGTTTGCTATGGGACGAGAAGATCGTAGAAGGCATCGACCAGTGCGACGTCTTCCTCGTCGTTCTCACGCGCGGCTACGAGCGCGGCGAGTTCGCGCTCAAGGAGCTGCAGCGGGCCATCGATCAGCGGAAGAAGGTCATCCCGCTCCGTTTCCACGCCGACGCTGGCCTCCCCATCGAGATCCAGCGCCACCAGTGGATCCTGTTCACCAACGGCCTCGATGACGACGAGAGCTCGGTCCGGCTGCGCGAGGCCATCGATCTCCTCGCCCGCGGCGGCAGCCTCACCGCGCGCGATCTGCGCGCCGGCCGCTGGGACCTCGTGCAGTTGCAGACAGCCGAATGGTCGCAGGAAGTGGTCCGCGCGCATTTCGACGAGAAGCTCTACGTCGCCCGCGAGGCGTCGGACGAGCAGTTCGCGCTGTTTCGGAAGAGCGCTACTCCGGCGTTGCTGATCGTCGGCGATTCCGGCACCGGCAAGAGCAGCCTCCTCGGCCGCTGGACACTCGACCTCCTCGGCGACGGAGACGCCGTACTGCTATACGACTGCGGTGCGCTGGCCGAGCCCGACGTGGAGGAAGAGATCGCCCGCGACTTCGGCATTCCGCGCGAGCAGTTGCTGGACGAGCTCGAGCCCGGGGCGGCGCAGGCCGGGAAGAAGGTCTGGTTCGTCTTCGATTCGATCGGAGACTATCGCGGCGCGGAGTCGGCGCCGGTGCTCCTGCGCAGCATCAACAAACTCGTCGAGCGCGTGCATGCGGAGCAGGTCCGCGTCATCGCCAGCTGCAACAGCGGCATGTGGGGACGCTTCGCGTTCCGCCCCGGGCCGCGCTGGTTCCATTCCGAAGACGACGCGTTCCTGCTGCTGGACAAGTTCACCGGGAGCGAGCGCAACGAGGCGTACCGCCACTATCGGGAGGCGTTCCACCTTCACTCACCGATCGAACAGCTCGACCCGGTCGTGCAGGAGCAGTTGCGCGAGCCGATCATCCTGCGCATGGCCGCGGAGGCGTATGGTGACGTGGCCGAGCCGATCCGCCGAGGCGGCCTCGGCGTCCGCGTCTTCCACAAGTTCCTCGAAGACCGCGTCACCACGCTCGGCGCGGAAGCGCTGGTCGACGATCTCGCCGGCGCGATGTGGCAGGAGAAGAAGAGCGCCCTCTCACTGGCCGAGCTGAAAAAGTATCCGCAGATCCGGGCGCAGATCGTCGCCGAAGACGGGCGGTCGGCGTACGTGCCCCTACTCGACAGCGGCGTGCTGCAGCAGCTCCACGATCCCCGCTCCGGGACGGTGGTGCGCTTCTCCCACACCCGCATCGCGTCGTACGCGGTGGCGAAGTCGCTCCTGGGCAGCGGGAGCATCCTCGATACGACGCGCAGCGTCGTCGCCGATGCGAACCAGTTCCCGCTGGCGTGGCAGACGGCGAAGACGCTGCTGCTCCTGAGCCGCGACGAAACGGCCATCGAGGCGCTGGCGTCGTCCCACGACGCGGAGGAGCGCGAACTGGCCTCGGAGGCGCTCGTCGAGCTGCATGCTGACGATGCGCGGGCCGCGTGCGACCTCCTGCAGAAGCTCCTCAACCAGCCGTCGGAGGAAGGGCGGCGCACCGCGCTGAAGGCGGCGTACAGCATCGGTCCGGCGGTGCGTGACTTCTTCATGCGCGCCGCCATCGACGGCGGTGAATCGTTGCGCGAATCGGTCCGGAACACGCTCTACCTGATCTGGCGCAGGGAGTCGCCCGCCGGCCGCCGCGCGGTCGCCGACACGATCTATCTGATCGGCGAGCACTCGAGGGGGTTCACCTACGGCTTCCTTACGAGCATGATCGACGACTTCCGGATCACGAAAGTCAAGAAGATCAGGCCCACCCTGGAGTTCGCGCTCGACCTCATCATCACCATTTACATCAACCATTGCGACGAGGACGAGGTGATCGAGCAGACGGCCAAGCTGATGCACACGCTGACCGTCGAGAAGCTGCCCATGCCGCTGCTGTTGAAATTCGAGCGGCTCGATCTGCTCCGAAAGGTCGTCCTTCGTGCGTTCACGCGGATCTTCGGCAGCCCGATCCTGGATTTCATGATGTTCGGAAATCCCCGTTCGGTGCAAGAGTTCTTCCGGCTGCCGGCCGAGCGGCGCGCCTCCCTCGGCCGGATCGGGGACGCGTTCGATCCGGCCGCGGACATTGCGGCGCACCACGACCAGCTCGCGGCGATGCTCTCGGCAGACTTGCCGCTCTTCAGCGGCTCCGCGGGCCTGGCTATCGCCGTTCACGCGGCGCACGATTTCGCCGCGACCGAGCCACTGGTGCGGCAGCTCTGGAACGAAAGTGGTCCAAGAGCGCGTCTCTGGCTCCTGATCTCCTTCTCAGTCCTCATAAAAGACACGCCGCCGGAATGGGTCGCGCTGCTTGCGGACCTGACGCGCCAGTACATCGAGCAGCATCGCGACGAGTTTCTCGGCGACGGCAGCCGGCTCCCCGGAGGGCTGGACATCGTCGCGCTGCCCCTCGGCCTCGCGTACAGCAAGGCAGGATTGTCGATGTCGCTGTTCGATGACCTGCTGCGGGACGCACTGGCGAAGAACGACACGCCGCTGGCCGCGCGCATCATCACCGGTCTGGCCGCGGTCGGCTTCTACGATCCTCTGGCGCTGTTCGGCATTCTCGATCCCGCTTTCGCCTACCTGGGCGACGAGCGGATCGCCGACGCGCTCGTAACGACGCTGGCCATCGTGCGTACGCTGCACTTCGACGCGGTCGACCGTTTCCTTCACGAGAAAAACACTCCCCCGCCGCTCCGCCACCGCGTCGACACCACGGCCGGAGTGGCACTCGTACACGACTACATCCGTGTCCTCGGCTATTACAACAATGCCGTGCACTTCACGCTGCGCTATCCACGCATGCGCGAGCCGCTCTCCACCGGAGCGCTGAAGCTGCTGGCCACGACACCGAGCGCGCCCGCGTTCGCCACCGACTACACGATGACGGCCATCCGCATGCTGCGAGACTCGGAGTTCGACCTGAAGAAATGGACGCTGCCCATATGACCGCCGAAACGTTCTCCGCTCCCCGCCCCGTGTCGAACAGCGTCTTCGTCGAGATCGGGCGCTTCGCGCGCCTCTCCATTGTCGGCTTCTCGCTGCTGCTGCCGCTGGCGGGAGCGGCGGCGGCGGCGGAGCACGTCTCGGCGCGGCAACTGGCGGCGCTGATCGCGGTGGGACTGGCGTTTCACGTCTTCGCCTACGTCTCGAACGACGTCTTCGATCTGCCGATCGACCGGACGGAACCGCTGCGCGCCGGCTCGCCGCTCGTGCGGGGACTGATCCGTCCCTCCTTGGCGTTGGTCATTGCACTCGTCCCGGTACCGCTCACCGCGGCCCTGCACCTCTGGGCGGGCGGTACGCCGGCGGCGGCCGCGGCGCTGCTGACGGCCATGGCCCTGATGCTGATCTACAACCGCTACGGCAAGCGCGTCGCCTTCCCGCTGGCGAGCGACGCCGTGCAGGCGATCGGCTGGGTGGCGCTGGCGCTGTACGGTGCGTTCGCCACGACGAGCGCCGCCCTCACCGAGCCGCTGGGCTGGCTCGCGGCGATCGTATTCGTCTACGTCCTCCTCATCAACGGCCTCCACGGCGGGCTGCGCGACATCCGCAACGACGCGGCCCATGGCGCGCGCACGACCGCGATCTGGTTTGGCGCCGGTGCGGATGACGACGGGCGGCTGCTCGTGCCGCGATCGCTCGTGCGATACGGCGCCGCGCTGCAACTGGTGCTCTTCTTCCTCGGCGTGCTCAGCGTCCGGAGGTGGCCGCTCGCCGTGGCAATGATCATCGCCGCATACGTCGTGCTCTTCTTTCTCGGGCGCGAAGCCTTGCGTGCCGACGCCACGAAACGCGAGGTGATCCGCGCCGGCTTCCGGCATCTCTATCTGTCGCTCGGCGTCGTGCTCGTGCCGTTCGCGCTCTTCGGCAGCGCGTCGGTGGCCACCGCCATCGTGGCGGTGTACGCGGTGCCGGTGGTCATCCTCGCCTTGCGCATGCTGCGCGTGCGCCCGCTGCTCCCGGTCGCGCTGCTGCTGGCGGCGTCGCTGGGCGCGGAGCCGGTACGCGTGGTGACGAAAGAAGAGCTGATCGAGGCGATGCGCTTGCAGCAGGGCTACGCCATCCTGGCCACTCCCAACGGCGCGCGCTTCAACTCCGGCCTGATCCTGCACCTGGCCCGCGCCGCGTATGCCGCCGATCCGAACGGGCCGCCGCTGTTCATCGATCACCGCACATACTTCG
>DATLVW010000892.1:0-2592 GCA_035577085.1 Thermoanaerobaculia bacterium | reverse complement strand
CACGCGCCGACGGTGCGCATTCTTCCGCTGCCGGACGAATTGCTCAGCGGCACGCAGCACATCGAAACGGACATCGAAGGCGCCGGGATCACGGTCGTCGAGTTCTACCTCGACGGACAGAAGGTGATGAGCAAGCGCCAGCCACCCTACGCGCTCGATCTCGACCTCGGCAGCGTGCCGCAGGTCCATCGTGTGCGCGTTCTCGCGATGAACGATAAGGGAGAAATGATCGCCGGCGACGATGCGATCGTGAACAGCGGCAACGATCCGTTCCGCGTGCGTATCGTTTCGCCGCGCATCGCCCGCAAGCTGCACGGCCCAACCCGCGTGGAGATGGCGGTCAACGTTCCGGAAGGCAAGCAGCTCGACAAGCTCGAGCTCTTCCTCAACGACACCCGCGTGGCGACGCTCTACGGTCCGCCGTATACGCAAGTCGTCGATGTCCCCGAAAGCGAAGGCATCGTCTACCTCCGCGCCGTCGCCTCGCTCAAAGACGTCGCCGAGCAACCTCCAATCGAAGATGTCGTGATGTTCAACACGCCGCAGTTCAGCGAAGAGGTCAACGTCCACTTGGTCGAGCTGCCGACGACGGTGCTGCGCAACGGCCACACGGTGAACGATCTGCAAGAGGCAGCGTTCACGGTGCTCGATGACGGCAAGCCGGTGAAGGTGGCGAAGTTCGAGCACGTGACGAACCTTCCCCTCTCCATCGGCCTGGCCATCGACACCTCGGGATCGATGCAGCCGCGCATGGCCGAAGCGCAGAAAGCTGCATCACAGTTTTTCAGCAACACACTGCGCAAAGGCGACCGCGCCTTCCTGGTGTCGTTCGATTCGCAGCCACGCCTCGAACAACGCTGGTCGCCGAATCTAGCCGACATCAACGCCGGGCTCGCGAAATTGCGCGCGGATGAATCGACCGCGCTCTTCGACGCCATCGTCTACTCGCTCTACAACTTCGCCGGCGTGCGCGGACAAAAAGCACTCGTCGTGATCACTGACGGTAAGGACACGGCCTCGAAGTTCTCGTTCGATCAGGCCATCGAATACGCGCGCCGCGCCGCTGTCCCGATCTACGGCATCGGAATCGGCATCAAGGCCACCGAGGTCGACGTCCGCTACAAATTCGGCCGCTTCTGCAGCGAGACCGGCGGCAACGTCTACTACATCGACCGCGCCGAGGACCTCCACCGCATCTACGCCGACATCCAGAACGAGCTCCGCTCCCAATACATCCTCGGCATCTACCCGCCGGAAGGCGTCAAGCCCGGCTCAAAATGGCACGAGATCAACGTGCAGGTGAGCGACGGAAAGACGAAAACGTTGAGGGGGTATTACCCGTAGGTTCAGTTCTCCCTCGGCGTTGAGGAATACGGCAAACCAGACACTCAGTCCGTCAGGGGAGCGAGACTTCGAACGTCATGCGCCCGAGGATCCAACCACCGAGGCGGGACGCCCCGATGGCCGCGGTCGAGACGACCGCACTCCTCCGCGCAAGGAGTGCGGACGTCTCGTCCGCGGGCACTCGGGCGTCCTCGCCCGAGTGCGGTCAGGGCGGAGGTCGAAAATTCGTCGACGTCCTTGGCGTGAAGGCTTCAGCATGCGGAAGCGCCGGGCGCGAATCTCACCGTCTCATGCGTCGGCGGCTGCCTAAGAGCTAACGGATTCCTTCCTCTCCTGCGCGGCCTTCTCCCTCTCCGCGGCACGTTCCGCGCGGCGATCGTTGGCTTCGTTCTTCAGCCGGTCACCGATCGTGCAGCCGGTCAGCGTGGTGGCCAGGCCGCCCTCGGCGGTCTCGCGCAGGCCGCGCGGGAGGGCGCGGCCGATTCGGACCATCGCTTCGACGATCTCGTCCATCGGGATGACGGATTCGACGCCGGCCAGGGCGAGTTGCGCGGCAGTCATTCCGTGTACGGCAAAGAGCGCGTTGCGTTTGACGCATGGCACCTCGACGAGACCGCCGACCGGATCGCAGACGAGGCCGAGCGTGTTCTTGAGCGCGATCGCGGCGGAGTGAATCGATTGTCTCGTGCTGCCGCCCATCATGTAGGCGACGGCTGCTGCTCCCATGGCCGAGGCGACGCCGACCTCGTTCTGGCAACCGCCGGCGGCGCCGGAGATGTTCGCTGAGAGCGCGATGATCGAGCCAACGCCGCCAGCGACGACCAGCGCGCGAACCGTTCGCTCCGGATCGATGTGGCGCTCTTCCTCCAGCGCCAGCAGCATGCCGGGGACGACACCACCCGCGCCTGCCGTCGGCGCGGCGACGATCACGCCCATGCGCGAGTTCTCGCCCATCACGGAGAGCGCGTAGATCTCCGCTTTGACCGTGAGCGGATCCATGAAGGTCTTACCGGCGAGGAAGGCGTCGTTAAGCAGCTTCCCTTCGTTGCCGACGAGCTTCCCCATCGACGTCCCGCCGCCCTTGCCGCGCTCGACGCAATCGCGCATGACCGCGCGCCGCCGCCGCAACGCTTCGAGGATCTGATCGCCGGGAACGGCGTGCTCCTGTTCGTCGCTCTCCAGAAAGACGTCCGCAAGGTCGCGGCCGCCAGCGAGTTTTTCGAGGTGGGCAAAGCTTTCGATCATGGG
>DATLVW010000891.1:0-2794 GCA_035577085.1 Thermoanaerobaculia bacterium | reverse complement strand
CGGCGTCTCCGGTACGCACGGCAAGACGACGACGTCGGCGATGATCGCGACGGTTCTCGAAGACGCAGGTCTCGATCCCACAATCATCATCGGCGGCATGCTCCGAAACTTCGCGTCGAACGCCAAGAGCGGCAAGGGCGACGTGATCGTGGTCGAAGCGGACGAGTACGACCGCACCTTTCACGAGCTTCGGCCCGAGATCGCCGTGATCACGAACATCGAGGCGGACCACCTCGAGTACTACGGCAGCTTCGAGAACATCGTCGAAGCGTTCCGGATCTTCACGGAGAACGTACGGCCGGTCGGCGCGATCATCGGCTGTGTCGATGATCCGGCCGTGGCGGCGCTTCTCGATCGCCGCGGGAGGTCGAAGGACCCGAAAGTCATCCGTTACGGACTCGGGCCCGGCGCCGATCTGACGACGCGCAACCTCACGTTCGACGAGCGCGGTTCTTCGTTCGAGGTCGAAGGAGTCGGCTTCTTCAAACTCTTCGTTCCCGGCGAACACAACGTTCGCAATGCGCTGGCGGTGATCGCCGTGGCGCGTGAGCTCGGAGTCGGTCACGATGCCATCGCCGCCGGTCTCGCCAAGTTCCTCGGCGTCGACCGCCGCTTCCAGATCCTCGGCGACTACAACGGAGCGATCGTCGTCGACGACTATGCGCACCATCCGACAGAGATCCGGGCCACGCTGAGCGCAGCGCGCAGCGGCTATCCGCGTCGTCGTGTCGTGGCGCTGTTCCAGCCGCATCTCTATTCGCGAACCCGCGATTTTGCGACCGAGTTTGGTTCCTCGCTGGCCGGTGCCGATGTAGCGCTGGTCGCGCCGATCTACGCAGCGCGGGAACAGCCCATCGACGGTATCTCCTCCCGAATGATCGCCGACTCGGCGGAGGGAGTGGAATTCATCGATCGAAGCCACGCCGAGATCCTCAACGAGCTTCGGCGGCGGTTGCAGCCGAACGATGTGTTCATCGCTATGGGTGCGGGCGACGTTCATGAGATCGCCGAGGCGCTGGTGCGCGGCGACGATGGAGGAGGGGTCTGATGTCGGCCGGTTACGACAGCACCTCGCCTCGCTTCTTCCGCCCCACGGACGTCGCGCGCATCCGCCGCAATCAGCGCCGGATTCAGGTGCAGCGTCTTGCCGCGATCGCCGGAAAGGCCGGCATCGTGGTAGGTCTCGTCATCGGTTCGGTCCTTGTCTTTCAGCACACTCGCGGCGACAACCGTTTCGCAGTCAAGTCGATTGAGGTAACGGGCGTCGTCCATACGCCGCGTGCCGAGATCGATGCCGTAACCCGCGCGTACATCGGCGAGAACCTCTTCAAGATCGACATCGGCCGTCTGCGTCACGATCTTCGCGGCCTTGGGTGGATCAAGCGTATCGAGGCAGAAAAGAAGCTTCCCGACACGTTGCGCATTCGCATCGTCGAGCGCACGCCTGTGGCACTCGTCGCGGGGAACGGGCGCATCACCTACGTCGACGAAGAGGGGATGGCGTTCGCTGAGCTGGCGCCTTCTGTCGGCGACAGCGATCTGCCGCTCATCACCAATGCCTCGGGTACCGAGCTGCAGCGCAGCGTCGCGCTCTTGCAGACCCTTCGCACGCGCGATCCGCAGATCTACTCGCGCATCTCGGAGGTCCGCCCGATCGCGCCGAGCTCGTTCGCGCTCTTCGACCGCGAACTGGGCGCGTTTGTCTATGCCGAGGACAGCGATCTTTCCGCAAAGTGGCGGGACCTTTATGCGGTCGCGCGCGCCGAGCATTTCGGCGTTCACGACATCGAATACGCCGATCTTCGCTTTGCCGGACGCATCGTCGTGAAGCCGGTTCATCCCGCCGCGCTGCAACCGGTTGCGCCAAAGCCAACGATTCTCACAGCGATCACGAATTAGCCAGTCAGGAGACAACGAATGCCGAAGACCGAAGAGAAATACATCGTCGCGCTCGATATCGGGACTTCCAAGGTCTGTGTGCTGGTCGGGGAAGTTACCGACCGCGGGCAGATCGAGATCATCGGCAAAGGCACCTCGCCGATGAAGGGAACGCGCCGCGGCAACATCATCAACCTCGATCAGGCCATCGAGGCGATCAAGAAAGCTGTCGATGAGGCCGAGGTGATGGCCGGACTGCAGATCGAATCGGTCTACGTCGGCGTGGCCGGCGATCACATCCGCTCGGTCAACTCGCGCGGCGTCATCTCGGTCACCGGAAAGCATCGCGAGATCTCGCGGGAAGACATCGACCGCGTCATCGAAGCCTCGAAGTCGATCAACATTCCGGCCGAGCTGGAGTTGCTGCACGTAATTCCGCGCGAGTTCGTCGTCGACGGACAGGACGGCATCCACGATCCCCTCGGCATGACTGCCGGCCGGCTGGAGGCGAATGTCCACATCGTGACGGGTGCTCGCACGCACAACCAGAACGTTCTGACCGGCGTGAACAAAGCGGGCATCGCCGTGCAGGAGCTTGTGCTCGAGCAGCTTGCCGCGGCCGAAGCGGTGTTGACGCAGGACGAGCGCGAGATGGGCGTGCTGCTCATGGATATCGGCGCGGGGACCACGGACTACGCCGTCTTTCTCGAAGGGAACGTCGTCCACACCAACGTGCTGCCGGTTGGTGCGGGTCATTTCACCAGCGACATTTCCGTCGTGTTGCGGACGCCGATGGAGGATGCGGAGCGGATCAAGAAGCGCTACGGATGCGCGCTCGCGTCGCTGGTCACCGAGGATGACCCGATCGAGGTGCCGACCGTGGGTGGCCGTGCGCCGAAGATCCTCTCGAAGCACG
>DATLVW010000890.1:0-2622 GCA_035577085.1 Thermoanaerobaculia bacterium | reverse complement strand
ACGCATTTGCCGCCGACGCGCCTCAGCCGCCCGCGGAAGGAACCGCCGCACCGAAGTTCAGCCTGCAGAGCCAGGAAGCAGCAAACGTCTCGCTCGATCAGTTCAAGGGAAAGTGGGTCGTCCTCTACTTCTACCCGAAAGACTTCACCTCGGGATGCACACTCGAAGCGCACAACTTCCAGCGCGACATCGCCAAGTACGAGGCGAAGAATGCCGTCGTCGTCGGCGTCAGCCTCGATCCGGTCGATTCGCACAAGGGCTTCTGCACGAAAGAGGGCCTCAGCTTCAAGCTTCTCGCCGACACCAGCCACACCGTTTCGAGCTCGTACGGCTCGGTGATGGACCACGACGGCACGATGTACGCCGCGCGCAACACGTTCCTCATCGACCCCTCGGGCGTCATCCGCAAGGTCTATCTCAAAGTGAAACCGGCGACGCACAGCGATGACGTGCTTGCCGATCTGTCCACTCTCGAGGCGAAGAAATAGCTCGCGAGACGGCGCGACCTGATAAGGTGGCTGCCGGAGGCATCATGTCAAAGATCAATGGAGACAAAGCGCGAACGGCGATCGAAAAACGGCGCCGCACGGCGCAGCGTGCAAAAGACCGGGCCAACCTGGCCGGGATCAAGTCGGCTGCGGTTCATCCCGCTGCAAAGAAAAAGAACGCAAAGTAGCGAGGCGCAGGGTCAGGTCTAAAGTCTAAAGTGCCGAATTGGCCTGATCGCCTTAGCGACGATCGTCTTCGGCACTTTAGACTTTAGACCTGACCCCCATGTCCTGCCTTTTGATCGTCGATGACGAGCCGGTGATCGGCATCGGGCTGGCCGCCGCGCTCGAATGCGACGGCCGGCGCATTGTGGTCTGCCGCGACCTGGAGTCGGCGCAGATCATTCTGGAAAACGAGCCGGTCACCGACATCCTCACCGACGTCAAGCTTTCCGGCTCGTTCCGATTCGAAGGACTCGACTTCATCACCGAGGTCATTCGGGTGTCGCCCGCGACACGGGTGATCCTGATGACGGGTCACGCATCTGACGAGCTCGTGGCCGAAGCCGAACGGCGCGGCGCGGATGCCGTGCTGTCGAAACCGTTCGAGATCGATTCTCTCCTGCCGCTGCTGACTCCTCCTTCAGACGCAACGCCTTCGTCGCTGACGATGGTGCCGACGCTCGACGAAGTGATCGGCAGCGGGCAACTGCGCCCCGCGTTTCAACCGATCGTTTCGCTTGCTGACGGCACGACTCACGGCGTCGAGTCGTTGGCGCGGTACCGCGGCGGCGAGCCCTTCGTACGACCGGACCTGCTCTTCGCGTACGCAACACGCAAACACGACGTCGCCGCGCTGGAGGCGGCCTGCATTGAGGCGACGATGCGCGCGGTTCCGTCGCTGCCTCCTTCCTCGCTGATCTTCATGAACGTTCATCCGGCAGCACTCGAAGAATTGGGTGTTGTGATCGCACTCGAATCCAACGCGCACCGCTTCGGAATCGACCTCGGGCGCGTCGTTCTCGAGATCACCGAACAGCAGGAGGTCAAACAAACTGCTGCGCTCTTCGAAACCATCGAACATCTGCGCACCCTCGGCGTCCGTTTCGCCTTCGATGACGTCGGCGTGGCCTACTCGCACCTGCCGTTAATCGAGCGCATCCGCCCCGAGTACCTGAAGATCAGCCAACTCTTCGGCACCCGTTTCGAAGCCGACCCAACGCTGACAAAGATCGTCCGCAACCTCGTGGCACTGGCCGCGGAGTTCTCGTGCGCGATCATCATCGAGGGAGTCGAGGATGCTTCGACAGCTGATGCCGCGCGAGACCTCGGCATCGCGTACGGGCAGGGATGGTTGTTCGGGCGGCCTGAGGATGCGCCGGGTTGAGTCCATCCGACAGAGCAGCACAGACAAGAGTGTCTGTGCCACATCACTCTGGCCACTGGCAACCTCCGCGCAGAAGGCTCCTCCCCTCAAGCGATGGTTATGTGGCACAGACACTCTTGTCTGTGCTGCTCATGCCATCTCACTACCTCTGCCTTCAATCCATGACCTCCACAGCCACGGGTACTCATCCGCATGTTTCACCAGGCCGGCACGAACAGGGTTGTTGCACACGTACTCGTACTTGGCCAACGACCTTTCACTTTGCCTGACGACATGGTCGAAGGACTCGTCCTGCCGCACGAACGACCCGGTACGTCCCAACAGCTGATTGATCCGCCGCGAGGAAACGCCCTTGATTCCCTTCATCACATCCGCCAGCGAATAGGGAACTTCGAACTTGTCTTGGAGGAGACTGAAGATCAGATGCGCGTGGTCGGGCATGATGACCGCAACGTCCATGAAGATCTTCTCTCGATGCTCGTGCAGGGCATGACGCAGCGCGAGCGTTCGTGCACCGGGAGGCAGAATCCAGCGATTGAGCGTATTGAAAGTCAGGAAGAGCGGCCGTGCGTTGACGATGTGCGGCAGGTTGCGTCGATAGAAAGGTTTGAGAGCCAGCGGGCCGTCAATGTCGTTCATGACGGCAGTTTCCCTCGGTGAAAACAGAGGGGTACCAACTTCTACCAGCGTTGGAATGCACAGACAGGAGTGTCTGTGCCACATCACTCCTACCGATTGGCTCCTCTA
>DATLVW010000889.1:0-5096 GCA_035577085.1 Thermoanaerobaculia bacterium | reverse complement strand
GATCGAGCGGTTCTCCCACAATTCACGGCGCACCGACCAGTAAAAGGAACTTGTCGGGGACATAGTTGGCGCCATTGCTGGCGGCGGAGTTTCCGCAGCGTCGCCCATGGCGTTCGGAAGAATGCTCATTGGGACGCTCCTTCGGCCTGGCTCCCGCCCGGCGATCCTGCGTGTGCTGCCCCGTAAGCCGCCAGCTTCTTCAGCCCGGCCGTGGCAGTGCGGTTCTTCGGATTGAGTTGGAGGGCCTTTTGGTAATTGGCGACGGTCAGAGGCACGTTGAGCGTATCGGCGTATGCCTCAGCGAGGCTGTCGTACACGTTGCTCGCTTGCGGATAGGCTTCGACGTTGAGCTGGAAGATGCGAATCGCGTCGCTGAAATGTTTCTTCCGGAGCAGTTCGTAGCCGAGTATGTTGAGCTCACCCTGGTCGAAGTTGTAGGCCGCCGCTTTAGCGGCCTTCAATTGATGGTATTGCCGGATGGCCTGGTCGATGCCGCCCGAGGCGATGGTTGCGGAGAGCGTCTCGGTAATCGATGTCCGCGTGTCGAAGCCTGCTTTGACCTCGGGCACCCACACGGCCATAGTCAACGCGAAAGTCGCCGCAGCCGTCCCGACTGTCATGACAAAGAGAACGAAGGCGGTGGCCATCCGCCGCAGTGAACCGGCGCCACGCTGTGCATAGAGATAGAGCTCCAGAACGGCCAGAGGAAGAAGGTACTGCGCGTACGAGAGGAACGTGAGGAAAGGGCCGGAGAAGGAAAGGGGATCGAATCCGAAGGGGCCTCGAAAGATGAGGAAAGAGAGGAACAACTCCACGCGCAGGAACCACGATGCGGCGACCACGAGAAAGAGCCTGAGCGCCCAGGTGCGATGTCTCGTGAAGTCGCGGGCGATTGCGAAACGCAGGGCCATCGACGCGCAGAGCCAGATCAGAATCGCATTGCCAGTGAATCCGATGCGCTGCGGGAAGTCGGCAACGCTGCCTCGAATCCAGAGCATGTCAAGCCCGGCCCCGCTGACGGTGACCGCGGCAAGCATGTAGATGCGTCCGTTCCAGCGGTGAAAGCGCGGGAAGCGTTGCCGGACGACGGGGATGAGCTGCAGCGCTCCGGCGAGAATGATGATGACTGCCGAGAGGAGGTGGAGCTCGACAACCAGGTTGCCCATCGTGTCGCCCGGTACGTGGCCGTTGGTGATCGATTTTCCCCAGCGGTGAAAGTCGCCGCGCAGTGCCGAAAGGCCATAGAACGACGCCACGGCAAACGCGAACAGCAATTGGCCGGCGACCGTCACAATGAACCAGAACCGCGCCGCCGCCTTCAAGGCATTCGCGGCAATGATGCGCAGCGAATACCGCGTCCGCGATGCGTCGGCGGAATGAAAGGTCAATGGAAATTCGGCGCTCATGCGGTGTCTCCTTCGCCGGTCGGGTTAGACCGGTTCCCGATCGCGGCGCAGCCGCACTGCTGCAGTGATGAAGATCGCTGCGAGAATCAGCCCGAGCCATAGACCGGGTGTGCTCAGGAAATTGAGGGGCGTGAGGCGTGATAGCGAATCAGTGCCGTGCGGCGCCTTGAAAACGAAGGCCTCGCCGATTCCGCCAATGAGCCGGTACTTCAGGAACGAACCGAAATACGCAGTGTTGAAGACGATCTTCTCGACGGCGGCGATCGCAAGAGGCGGAAGCACCGCCCAGAGATAGGACCCACGCCGCGCCCAGCTCGAGATCAGCAGGAGCAAGGCGTAAATCGGGGCGTGCCAGAGAACGAGCACGATCAGGCAATAGAAGACAAGCAGCGACTGCGTGAACCAGTGGAAATGCATCCAGGTAGAACCGGCCAGGCCGCTCGGCAGCAGGACCGCGGTGCTCCACAAGAGCATGAACCACTGCGTGAGGACGATGATGACGAAGGTGAACGCGGGCAGAGCCAGCAGCGGGATGCTCGTTTTGGCAAGAACAGTGGTCCGGTCCGAGACCGGCAGCGACTTCCAGAAGAGGATGCTGCGGTCGCGGCGCTCGCCCTGCAGTGCGTCGAGACAATAGAAGATGCCGATGACGAACGCCGTGACGACCAGCATGGCCGCGGCGATGTCGAAGGGCATCGCGATGGTGGTGTGCTGTTGTGCCGGGGCGAGCAAGAGCGTAGCTCGTCTGCGGTGCGGCATCCCGATCGTGCTGAGGACGAATCCGAACATCACGACTGCCGCGACCAGCAGCGGCGCGACATAGATCGAGCGGTTCTCCCATAGTTCGCGGCGCACCGACCAGTACATCGGCCGCGGCGCCTGCACGACCACCGGCGAAGCGGCTGCGAATTCGGGAACGGCGCTCGATTGCTCGCTCATCGAATCTCTCCCGGCTGATTGCCCATCACGGCAACGAAGAGGTCGGCGATGCCGGGCGTGCGCACGTCGCCGAGGGCGGCCAATTGCTGGCGATCGGCGTGATCGAAGAGGAGGATGCTGCGCCCCAACACTTGGCGCTCGTGCAGCGGTCCGAGTGCCCGTGCGGCGGCGACGTGCTCGGGCAGCACCATCACTTCGAGATAGCGCGACTCGAACTCTTCCATGCTGCATGTGAGGGCGATGCGGCCGCGGTCGATGAACATCAGGTCTGTGAGGACGTCCTGAATCTCCTCCACCTGATGCGTCGTCACGACGATCGTGCGCGTGCGGTCGAAGTAGTCGTTGAGCAGCGAGTCGTAGAACTGTTTGCGATAGAGAAGGTCGAGGCCGAGCGTCGGCTCGTCGAGCACCAGCAGCTTCGCGTCGATGGCCATGACCAGCGCGAGATGAAGCTGGGTGACCATGCCTTTCGACAACTCCCGGATCTTGCTGCTGCGCTTGATCGTCGTCTTCGTCAGAAACGCTTCCGCCTTGGCGCGGCGAAAACGAGGGTGCACGCCGGATACGTAATCGAGGATCTGGGAGACGCGCATCCAGCGCGGGAGCACGGCGACGTCGGCAATGAAGGAGACGTCGCGCATGAGCAGATCGCGCTCGGTCCAGGGATTTCGTCCGAGCACCGTGAGTTCGCCTTCGTACGAGGTGAGGCCGAGGATGGCGTTGAGCGCGGTGGTCTTGCCTGCGCCGTTGGGACCGATGATGCCGAGGATGCGGCCTTCTTCGACGCGAAGATCGATGCTGTCGAGCGCGATCGTGGAACCGAACGTCTTGCGGAGCCCGCGTGCTTCGATGGCTGTCATGATTTAGGCGTCTCCTCTTCCACCTTCGATGTCTCGATCGTCGTGGCGTCCAGCAGCTCTTCGGGGGTCAAACCGAGGCGCTGGATGGTTGCGTGGATGCGAGGCCACTGCTCCGCAAGAAACTTCTGACGCTCGCCCTGCATCAGCAGATCGCGCGCGCCGGCGTTGATGAACATGCCGCGGCCTCGTTTCGTCTCGACGAGTTGCTCGTCGACCA
Source organism: Thermoanaerobaculia bacterium (assembly GCA_035577085.1). Classification (GTDB taxonomy): domain Bacteria; phylum Acidobacteriota; class Thermoanaerobaculia; order Gp7-AA8; family Gp7-AA8; genus JADGNZ01. The sequence continues at coordinate 1,674 of DATLVW010000889.1, read as the reverse complement.
GTTGTTGATAGCCCTTCAGAACGGTGATCGGATTGACTCGATATTCGGCGGCGACGGTGCGGACGGAAGGGAGCGGATCGCCTTCCTTGAGCATCCCGTCGAGGATCATCGCGACGACGCGGTCGCGAAGCTGGCGGTAAATCGGCTGACTGTCGTTCCACTCGCGATCCATTTGGTTTTTCTCGTCGCTGCGCCGTGTGCGCCGCTATCTAGTGATGTAGTTGACTACAACACTAACGCACATGCAAGACATTTGTTTCATGAAAAGGCGGGGTCAGACCTTTGGACGTGTGCTTCAGAGGCGAGTCCGGCACTCCTCGTCAGCGTCGATGGCAGGTTGCAAGCATCGCGGAGTCAGTAATTTGGCTCGAACTGATGTGCCGGCGAGCGACCTGAGGAGTGCGAGCGTCTCGCTCGCGGCCATCCGGGCGTCCCGCCCGGTGGTTCGACTCGGCCTGATACCGACAGTTTGCGCTGTTCGGGGTGGGGGCCAGACATTCAGTCGTTCACGCTCACGCGGCCGTCGCCCAGCAACACATTTCATTCAGTCAGCGAGTTAGCTGGATCTTCGCGCGAGCCAAGAGGTTGCGCACCGGCTACGTATTTCAGGCAACGCCGGAGCGGTCAACGGACCTCTGCCCCCGCCCGACAGCACTCGGGCGAGGACGCCCGAGTGCCCGCGGACGAGACGTCCGCACTCCTTTCGGCGGAGTGCGAGCGTCTCGCTCGCGGCCATCGGGGCGTCCCCGCCCCGGTGGTTCGACTCAGGCGCGAATACCGAGAGTTTGCGCTGTTCCCGAATGGTGGCTTTCTTGAGTGGGGGCCAGACCTTCGATCGCTGATGGCCGCCAGCGTGACGCCGAGTCCCAGGTGCCAACCAGTCAGCGAGTCAGTTCGCGATCTTCAACCCAGCCAGGACCACGGCGACCGCGACCTTCTCCGGCTGACCGCCGTGTACCTCAAAGCGGATGCCCCGCCCCTCGGCGTACTTCGGCGCTGCCTCGATGAGGGGGAGGATCGCCTCGCGCAGTTCGCTCTTCCGGGCCGCTGCCGCCGCTCGCTCGCCGAGTCCGATCGACACCAGAAAGTGCCCCTCGCACGGAGTCATATAAAGAATGTTGCGTTCGCCGCGTTTGACGCGAAGCGACCATCCAGTGCTCTTGCTGGTGAAGCCCCAGACGAATGCCAACGGCGCGAAGTCCACCCCAAGCTGTTCGATCAGTTCCCGCCACAAGCCAGCCGTGCCGGCGAGCGCCGAGCGCAGCGCGTCGTCGGAAGGCGGGATGTTCTTATCGTGAAACAAGCTGAGCGGCACGGTCAGAAGCATACCCGCTCACTTTGGTCATGCCGAGCAGCGTCGCTTCGAGCTCCTCCGGAATCCCCCAGTGGAACCCCTGGCCGTGCTCGATTCCGATGGCGCGGAGGGCGTCCGCATGCGCTTCACACTCGACACCCTCGGCGATGACTTCCTTGCCGAGCGTGCGCGCGACGGTGTTGACCGCCTGCACGAGCGCGCGATTGGTGGCGTTGGTATCGAGGTCGTGAACGAAGGTGCGGTCGATCTTGATGTAGTCAACCGCGAGCGCCTGCAGATAGCCAAAGGACGAGAACCCAGCGCCGAAATCGTCGAGCGCGATCAGACAGCCGAGGTCCTTCAGACGGCGGATCCAGTTT
>DATLVW010000888.1:0-6080 GCA_035577085.1 Thermoanaerobaculia bacterium | reverse complement strand
CGGGCCAACTGATGCGCGGGATGTTTCATCTGCCGCACGGCGATACGACACTTCTGACCGGCGCACCGCTGCGCGTCGGGATCGTGGAAACGCTTGGCACGTTTCGCCACACGGTGACGAACCGCAGGATCACGTTCGAGGTCTTCGCGGTGACACGGCGTCTTCGAACGCGCGGGCGCGAGTACGCCTGGATCGATCCCAAACTGCTCGCAGCAACTCCGCACCCGTCCTACGTCCGCAAAGCGTTGCAGCTCGCCGGAATCGGCCAGTAATCGCTCGCGTTCGCGGATGCATGAGATTCACAACTGCGCTGGCAGTGCTTGCGGTCGCCACAACTCTCCACGCCGACTCGCGCACCTACACGATCGCGAAGGGCGGCAACAACGTCGCCGAGTTTCACGCCGAAGATACGTACGACTCGTTCGACGGAAAGACGAGCGACGTGACCGGCACGATCGTCGCCGATCCGGCCAACCCTGCCTCGTCGAGCGTCCAAGTCAGCATCAACATCGACTCGCTCGACACTGGAGTAAGCCTGCGCAACAAAGAGATGCGCGAGCGCTATCTCCAGACGGACAAGTTTGGCACCGCAACATTCAAGTCGGTCAGCGTCACCGGCCCGGCGTCGATCGCGCCGAACCAGCCAGCCGAGATCAGCGTTACTGGCGACATGACGCTGCACGGAGTGACGAAGCGGATGACGATTCCCGTGCGGGTCGTCCTCATCCCGGAAGGCCGCATCCACGCGACGAGCAACTTCAAGATCCACATGCCCGACTTCGGCATCAACGTCCCGCACACGATCATCGTGACGGTAAACGACGAGGTTCCGGTGAGGTTGGATGTGTGGGCGGTGGGGAAATGAGACATACGACTTTCGCGGTTTGTTGGAAACCATTCACGTCTTCAAGTCGCCCAACAACGCAAGACGATTGCTGGACGCATTCGAGCAATCTACGGGTGGCGAAGGAAAGCCGCAGACGGTCGAGCAACTGCGCGCGGAGTTGGGGTTGGACGAGAGCAGCTAGTGGCCTAGAATCCCTCTCATGTTCGGGCGTGTGGCGGTCGCGGTCTCACTTCTCCTCGTATCATTCGCAGCCTTTCCGCAGTGCAATCTCACGTCGGTTGCCAGCGTCCCGTTTCGCGCTTCGTATCTCGACATCGCCATCGATGGGAACGACCTCTGGGCGGCAACCTCGTATGGCGTCTCTCTCTTTGATCGGAGCGTCGATCCGCCCGCGCTGGTCGTCGCGTTTCCTCTGCCGGGCGTTACGCGCGTGGTCCGCGCTACGAATGGTCTGGCCTACGTCGGCAGCGGGTCTTCTCTGTACGTGGTCAGGAAAAATGGACGGAACCTGCAACTGCTGCGAACGATCGACGCTGGGGCGACGGTCAACGACCTGCTGTTGACGACGCTCGATCTCTACGTGGCCACCACCGCCGGCCTTACGCAATGGGATCTGCTCGACCCGACCACGCCGTCCAAAACGCCGGCAATCTTCACGACCAGCACCCCGAACGTGCGCTCGCTCGCGATCAGCGGTTCGACGCTGTTTGCCGCGGACGGCGACGCGTCCGTCGAGGCGTTCAACATCAGCGTGCCGTCGATTCCGAACGGGATCGGCACGATCACATCGCTTCCGGGCTCGGTCGCCGTCGGCGCAGCAAACGGCCGCCTGTATGTCTCTGACGGCTTCACGACGGACATCTTCGACAGCGCCGAAGGCGGCGGCAGCAGTGCAATCAAACTGGCGCGTGATTCGTTCGGCGCCGTGGCTGTCGCACCGATCAACACCACCGCGATCTTCGCAGCGGGCGCCGACAATCGAGTCCGCGCCTTCGATCTTGCCGCTTCCGCGAGCCCTGTGGAGTTGTTTCGCGCCGAGCTCTTTCCCGCAGGAGGCACGGTCAATCGCATCGGACGGATCGCTGCCGCTTCCAATCGCCTCTACGTTGCCGGCGGCGACCTCGGCCTGCTGACCTACGACACGACATCGTTCGCGACACCGTTCCCGCTGCGCAGCTATGCAACCGGCGCAACGACTTCGGTCGTCTCGCTTGCGACGAGCACAGGCATCAATGTTTACGTTTCGCGCGCCGCTACCGGCATCACCGAGTTCAGCCAGACGTCCGTCGGTGCACTGACGCAGCTTCGTTCGTGGGATAGCAACAACGATACGGTCTGGGACGGCGGCAACAATTTTCTCCTGACATCATCCGGAGCGACCGCCTCTTTCTGGGCCTTGAGCTCAGCGACGCCGACGCTCGTCTCCACTCTCACTCTTCGCGCGCCGATCGCCTCGGCGGTGCTGATCGGCACGACTGGCTATTTTGTTCTCAATGAAACTACCGGAGGAACGCTCTGGTCCGCGGATCTCGCGCCGGCGACTCCAACGGCACAGCAGATCACGCTCACGGCGATCAAGCCGTCGTTCATCGCGCGTTCCGGCTCCGCGCTGATCCTGGCCGAGTTGAAGACGGACGGCACGACCTCGCTCTCATACTTTGCCGCGGCGGATTTCACGAAGGCGCCCGTCACCACGAACATCGCCGGACTGGCGACTGGCGGCGTCGCACTCTCCGGCTCGACCGCAGCCATATCGACGTTCAGCGGCGTGACGCTCGCCGATTTCGCGAGCGGCTCGATCGCAACACTGCCGCAATCGAATGGAGCAATCGCGCGCCGGCTGGCTTTTGCGGGAACGACGCTCGTGGAGCTGACCGACAACGCCCTCCTGTTCTGGAACACGCAGACACGAACGCTGACGAAGCAATTCACGCTGCCCGCCGTTCCCGTTTCTGTGCACGTCGGCCCTGACAACGCTGTGGCTGATGTAGCGACCGAGGATGGCATCACGACCGTGCAGCTCGCAGCGACGACGCGCGTCCCATCGCTGCTCAGTACGTCGAACGGCAACGTCTATTACAAGAAGCTCGTCGCCGGAAGCCAGCGGCTCTACTTCTTCGACGGGCACAATGTCGACGTCTTCACGAACACGATGCGGTACACCGGCGGCATCCGCACACCGCTCGTCGTCGACGTTGCCGCGAGCGACAGCGCTGTCTTCACGATCCAGAACAACCTGGCAGTCACGGCCTACGGCCGCGAAGGAAACGCGCTCACGACCTCGGCGATCAACGAAGGAACCGACGCGCAGGCGCAGTCGATCGCCTCAGCCGGCGGCACGGCATGGGCTTCGATCGTATTGAATTGCCACAGCAGCGGTTGTGAGGGAAAGACGATCGTCTTCGATCCGAAGAGCGCCTTTGCACAGACCGCGACGATGACCGGCACCGTGCGTGACGTCGTGACCAGCGGCAACCGCGCCTACGTCCTCACCGAACTGCCGAACGAGGTGCGCGTCGTCGATATCACCGACCCTGCGCATCCGGTGGTTCTGTACACCCACGCGACGGAGGGCGCACAGCCGCCCTCATCGATCGCCTTCGCCAACGGCACCGTTTACGTTCTCGGCGAGAAGCTCTACACCTACGCGGCGGGCGATCTCTCGAAGACGGGAGAGCAACTCTCGTCCGCCGTCTTCGATCCAGCCACGCAGAAGATTCGCGCCGACGGAGCATGCGTAGCCTACACCGGCCGCGAATTCTCGCCCCAATTCCTCGGTGGGACGCCGGTCGTGACCTCGCCTGCCACTGCCCGTTTTGTCGCGTCGCAACCGGGCACGCTCTATTTCCTGACCGACTACTCGCTCGAGATCTGGTCGGCCAAGCCGCTGCCGCAACCGGCGCGCCGGCGCCCGTCGCGATAGCATCTGCAAATGCCGAAGATCATCTTCTCGTCCGACGAGAACGCGTACCGCATCACTCTGGCCGATCCGCCACTCCACATCCTCGACATCACCATGCTCGAAGAGCTTCGCGATGCAATCGCACGCGTCGCACCCGACCGGCACGTTCTGATCATCGACTCGCAGGGCGAAAAAGCCTTTTCCGCCGGCGCCAGCGTGCAGGATCACCTCGGCGACCGTGTGGCCACGATGCTCAGCCACTTCCACGATTGCTTTCGCATGCTGGCGAAGCTCGACCTAGTTACGGTCGCGCTCGTGCGCGGCGCGGCGCTCGGCGGCGGATGCGAGCTCGCGCTGGCGTGCGACTTCGTTCTGGCCTCCGAACGCGCCAAGTTCAGCCAGCCCGAGATCAACCTCGGCGTCTTTCCTCCGGTCGCTGCTTACCAACTCTCGAGGCAACTGTCGTCGCGCAAAGGGCTCGAGCTTCTTTTGACGGGCGACTCGATCGATGCCGCGGCCGCCGATCGCCTCGGCCTCGTCAACGCTGTCTTTCCGCTCGCCGAGTTTGACGCGCGTGCCGACGCATGGCTGCAGCGTCTCTACAAGCAGAGCGCGTCGTCGCTGCGTTTCGCGCGCCGGGCGTTCCGAATCGCCCAGAGCGCCGACTTCTACGAGCGGCTCGGTGCCGTCGAGCGTCTCTATCTCGACGAGCTAATGGAGACGCACGACGCCAACGAAGGACTGAATGCGTTCGTCGAAAAGCGAAAGCCGGAGTGGACGGGACACTGATTCAGTCCCGTTCAATGAGGCATCCCCGAAGTTCAGTTCACTCCTGCCATTAACCGCTTGATGATCGGAATCATCACAGCAAGGATCAACGTCGTGACGGCGGCAGTGACCGCCGCAATCATGAATACCTCGGAGTAGGTGCGGTGGCCGACCAGACCTGCCACCCACCCCGCTACGTAGTTGCCCATCGCCGTGGCGAAGAACCAGAACCCCATCATCAAGCCGACGACCCTCGGTGGAGACAGCTTCGTCACCATGCTGAGACCGACCGGGCTGAGACAGAGCTCGCCGGCCATCTGCAGGAAGTACAGACCAACGAGCCACAGCGGGCTGACGCGCGAACCGGTAGATTGGAAGTACCGCGCTGCGGGAACCATCAGCAAGAACGAGAACGTGAGAAAAAAGAGACCGAGCGTGAACTTGGCGGGACTCGATGGCTCGTGGCGGCGTGCGGACATCGTGAACCAGATCCAGGCGAAGATTGGCGAAAAGATGATGACGAACAACGGTTCCACCGACTGGAACCAGCTCGATGGGTAGTTGAAGCCCAGGATCGTCAACCGCGTCGCGCGGTCTGCGAAGAGAGTGAGGCTCGAACCAGCCTGCTCGAAACCGGCCCAGAAAATCAGCGCAAAGAGGGTGAGGATCAGTGCGGCGACGATGCGGCCCCACTCCTGCTTCGTAAATGCCTTTTCCTGAACCACCGGCGTCGCCGCGATCGCTGCCACCACCGGTTTTTCCGGTCCCGAACGGGCGATGAGGTACTTGCGGCCGTAGACGTACTGAATCAGGCCCAGCACCATGCCGACGCCGGCGGCTGCAAAGCCGATGTGCCAGTTGATCTTCTGTCCAAGCCAGCCGGTGACCAGGGGAGCGATGAACGCACCGAGGTTGATTCCCATGTAGAACAGCGAGAAGCCGGCGTCACGGCGTGGATCGTCGCGCGTGTAGAGCGTTCCGACGATCGTGCTGACGTTCGGTTTGAGCAGGCCCGTTCCGAGGATGATCAGCAGGAGGCCGGTGTAGAAGAACGGAATGCCAGGAATCGCCATCGTGAAATGGCCGCTGGCGATGATGACTCCGCCGACAAAGACTGCGCGGTAGTGGCCGAGAAAACGATCGGCGATGAAACCGCCCGGGATTCCCATCAGGTAAACCAGCATCGTGTAGAGGCCGTAGATGTTGGTCGCCTTTGCGTCCGGAAATCCGAGGCCGGGCTGCATGACGGAACCAGTCATGTAAAGCACGAGCAGCGCGCGCATCCCGTAATAGCTGAAGCGCTCCCACATTTCGGTGAAGAAGAGCGTTGCCAATCCACGTGGATGGCCGAACCACTGCTTTTCTGCGACGGCAATGTCTGACATGCCGGCCATTCTCAGGCAGCGATGATGCACAATGCAACGGCGATGACGGAGTCGTTGCAGAGTGTTGCACCGCGCCGGCTGGAGCGGAATGTTCCTCTCGCCCCGCTGACGACCCTCGGAATCGGTGGGCCGGCGCGGCTTTTCGTCCGTGCGGAGACGGTGGATGAGATCCGCGAAG
>DATLVW010000887.1:0-10273 GCA_035577085.1 Thermoanaerobaculia bacterium | reverse complement strand
CAGAACTCGTCGTATCAGGAGGTCGTGGGCTACGCGTCGCCGGGACGAAGAGTAATCGTCGGCGTGAAGTTCTAAGTCTTTATCTGCGTATCATCTGCGACATCTGCGGATACAGTTTTTATCCGCAGATGGACGCAGATGTGCGCAGATTTCGCCAAGTTTGCCTCGTCCGTTCCAGAATAACGAGATGCAAGCTTCGATCAAGAGAGTCTTCGCCTACGCGATCATTGTCGTCAGCGTGGTCGCTCTCCGAACCGGGGTTCTCTCCGCTTGCCAGCGCTTCGGTCCTGTGGTCCCCGAGGACATGGTGGCGTCGGCAGACCTGATCGTTCGCGCAACCGTCGACTACAGTCGGATGCCCACGGCGTTCGGTCGCACGTCATGGAGGCCGGAGTCGACCGTCCGTTTTCGGATCGAGGAAGTCGTGAAGGGGCGATATGCGCTTACCGATCTCGATCTCCCCGGTTACCTCGAATCGTCGGACGATTTCAACGAACTACCGGTGCCGTATACCTTCGTGCGCCGCGGCGGCAGAGGAGGAAGCTGCTTCGCGAACACTTATCGTCAAGGGGGCCGTTATCTGCTGGTTCTCAAGATGGTAGCAGGTGCATACACCGTTGATTGGTATGCATTAGGGCCAACGAACGAGCAACTCCATTCCGTTGACGATCCATGGCTGAAATGGGTGCGAAGCCAGGTAGGACCGAGAATCCGTTCGTTGCGTTGACGCTGGGTTTGTGGGGGGTGGGGAGTGGGAGAGTTTGAAATGATCATTCCGCTCCGGCTCCCGATCACCGACTCCCGGGAACAAATCTACCTGAGAGCGGTTCAGTTATTTGATATCGTTCCCGGGAGACGTACGTGAACTATTTCTTGTCTGCTGCGCTTGCCTTTTCGCTGTTGTCGAGTGGTGTCTCGGCGCAGTCCATTTCACGGCGTACGGTACCCATCGATGCCGCAACTGCGCCAGCCAACCCCCGGCTCCTGGTTCCGGTATTAGTCTCGAACTTACCCGGTGCAATGGGCTCGGTCTGGCAGACCGATATGTGGATTACGAATGTTTCCAGCCAGCCGATCGTCTATAGCACTAACCCATGCAACCAGGCTTGTTGCTGCGCAGAGATCAATACCATTCGCCCGCAGAGCACGATCCGATATGCAGAAAATCGTCCCCAAGGCCGATACTTTGCCACAGTGGATTCAATCCAGCTCGAAGTGAGGCTGCGCGACCTCACTCGCAACGCGTCGTCTGCCGGCGTAAACCTTCCCGTCGTTCGCGAAGACGAGTTTCGTGCGGACGAAATGAACCTGATCGCCGTGCCGCGCGATCCGAGGTTTCGCGTGTTAGTGCGGTTCTACATGCTCGACAAAGCCCTGCCGCTCAGCGTCGAACAAATTGACGCATCTGGAAATGTTCTTCAAGCCGATCAGGTCCAGCTCAACCCTCCTGTCGGTGGGTTTGCGGTTCCGGCCCCTGCTTATGGGCAGTTCTCTCTGGATCCGGGCACGCAGGAAGCCGCGGAGCCCGTGCGCATTCGCGTCAAGGCGATCTATCCCAATACTTACTTCTGGGCATTTGCGTCGGTGACGAATAACGACACGTCTGAGGTCACTCTGATCCTGCCGCCGCGGTAATGGCGTTTGACAGTCTCACGCGAAGACGCGAAGACGCGAAGTCTGGTTGAACATCGTTGCATCTCTTCGCGGCTTCGCGTGAGTGTCGTCAGAGGACAGAAAACCAATACCATGTCTCCCGTGTCCGACACGCCGCACGTACACGCCGAAGACCTCGCGGTCAGCGCTGCCGCTTCGCCGAAGGATCGCGACGAGCGGACGCGCTTCGATCCGGTCGCGTTCGAGCATGACCGGCCGGTGCGGACGCGCATCGAGCACAGCGACCGTGTTCAGACGCTGAACGTCGATGCGGCGTTGCTCGCGGCCGACCTGCGTCGTGAGGTTCGCGGTGAAGTTCGTTTCGATGATGGCGCCCGCGCGCTTTACGCGACGGACGCCTCCAACTATCGCCAGGTGCCGATCGGTGTCGTCGTGCCGCGCGATGCGCACGATGTCGTCGCCACCGTGGCGCTGGCGCGCAAGCATGGTGCGCCGATTCTGGCGCGCGGCGGTGGGACGTCGCTGGCCGGCCAATGCTGCAACGTCGCTGTCGTCCTCGACTTCTCGAAGTACATGCACGCAATCCCGGAGATGAATCCGGAGGCACGGTTCGCGCGCGTGCAGCCGGGCATCATCCTCGACGATCTCCGCAATGCCGCGGAGAAGCACAAACTCACCTTCGGCCCAGACCCGGCCACCCACGCGTATTGCACGCTCGGCGGGATGATCGGCAACAACTCCTGCGGCGTACACGCGCTGATGGCCGGCAAGACCGTCGACAACATCGAGGAGCTCGACATCCTCACGTACGACGGCGTGCGCATGCGGGTCGGCGCGACGAGCGACAGCGAGCTCGAACAGATCATCGCCGAGGGAGGAAGGCGGGGAGAGATCTACGCGGGATTGAAGAGGATTCGCGACACGTACGGACCCCTCATTCGCGCGAAGTATCCGAAGATCCCGCGCCGCGTTTCCGGCTACAACCTCGACGCCCTTCTTTCCGAGAATGGCTTCAACGTCGCCCAGGCGCTTGTCGGCAGCGAGTGCACGTGCGTGGTCGTGCTCGAGGCGAAGTGCCGCCTCGTCGATTCGCCTCCCTCGCGCACCCTCGTCGTCCTCGGCTACGACGACATCTACCTCGCCGCCGACGATGTGCCCCGCCTGCTCGAATTTCGTCCCATCGGGCTGGAAGGGATCGACGATCGTCTCGTCGAAGACATGCGCGCCAAAGGCCTCAACATCGACAAGCTGCATCTGCTCCCCGAGGGGAAGGGTTGGCTGCTCGTCGAGTTTGGCGGCGCGACGAAAGAAGCCTCGGACGCCTACGCACGAACGATGATCGCGTCGCTGGCTGCGTCGCCGCTCAAGATCGCCCACCGCGTCTGCAATGACCGCGATGCGAAGCTGGTCTGGGCAATCCGCGAGTCCGGCCTCGGCGCGACCGCGTTCGTTCCCGGCAAGGGCCACACATGGGAAGGTTGGGAGGATTCCGCCGTCGATCCCAAACACCTCGGCGCCTACCTTCGCGAGCTGCGCGTGCTCCTCAACAAGTACGGATACAGCGGCGATCTCTACGGCCACTTCGGCCAGGCCTGCGTCCACACACGCAACAACTTCGATCTCGAGAGCGCAGCGGGCATCGCGAAGTTCCGCGCCTATCTCGACGAAGCGGCCGACCTTTGCATCAAATACAACGGCTCGCTATCCGGCGAGCATGGCGACGGCCAAGCTCGCGCCGATCTCTTGCCGAAGATGTTTGGACCCGAGTTGATCCAGGCCTTCAACGAGTTCAAGTCGCTCTGGGATCCGGAGTGGAAGATGAATCCCGGCAAGGTGGTGAAGCCGTATCACCCGACCGAGAATCTCCGGCTCGGCGCGGACTTCAAACAATGGTCGCCGGCCACGCACTTCCAGTTCCCCGACGATCACGGCCGCATCGACAGCGCGGTCGGACGCTGCGTCGGCGTCGGCAAGTGCCGGCGGCTGGATGGCGGCACGATGTGTCCGAGCTTCATGGTCACGCGCGAGGAAGAGCACTCCACGCGCGGCCGCGCGCGGCTCCTGTTTGAGATGTTCGAGGGGCAGGTCATCCCCGCCGATTGGAACAACGAAGCGGTCAAGGATTCCCTCGATCTCTGCCTGGCCTGCAAAGGCTGCAAGGGCGAGTGTCCCGTCAACGTGGACATGGCCACGTACAAGGCGGAGTTCCTTTCACACTACTACGAACGCAAATTGAGGCCGGTGGCTGCGTACTCGATGGGCTGGATCTACTGGTGGGCACAGATCGCCTCGCTCGCGCCGGGCCTCGCGAACGCGATCATGTCGCTGCCGGTCTTTCGGAAACTTGGTGGTATCGCGCCGGAGCGGACGATGCCTCACTTTGCGAAGCGCACGTTTGTGGAGCAATTCAAACGTAGGTCGGACTCTCAGTCCGACAAGACGAAACGTCGGACTAGAGAGTCCGACCTACGTTCGTCCGACCTACGTTCGTCCGACCTACGCAAGGTTCTCTTGTGGCCCGACACCTTCAACAATCACTTCCATCCCGGCACCGCGAACGCCGCAACCGAGGTGCTGGAGGCGGCCGGGTTTGAGGTGATCATCCCGCGCAAACGCCTCTGCTGCGGACGCCCGCTCTACGACTGGGGTTTCCTCGGCATGGCCAAAAAGCTCCTGCTCGAGACGATGGAGGCGCTGCGCCCCGAGCTCGACGCCGGCATCCCCATCGTCGGCCTCGAGCCGAGCTGCATCTCCGTGTTTCGCGATGAGCTTCCGAATCTCTTTCCAGGCAACGATGTGGCAACGCGTTTGTCGAAGGCTGTGAAAACATTGCCCGAGTTTCTGCTGCAGGAGGGCGTCGAGCTGCCCAAGCTACAGGGCAAAGCGCTCGTTCAGGCGCACTGCCATCACAAGGCCGTGCTCCACTTCGACGACGAAGCGCAGGTCCTCGGCAAGATGGGACTCGAGGTCGATCAACCCGACTCCGGCTGTTGCGGCATGGCGGGTGCGTTCGGATTCGAGCCCGACAAGTACGAGCTGTCGATGCGCGTCGGCGAGCGCGTCCTGCTGCCTGCTGTGCGCGAAGCGGCGCGCAACACGATCATCGTCGCCGACGGTTTCAGTTGCCGCGAGCAGATCGCGCAGGGCACCGGACGCGAAGCGCTGCACCTCGCGCAGGTGCTCCATCTGGCGATGAAGCAGAACGCGCCGGGCGCGTTGCCGGAGCGCGGCTACGCCGACGAGCCGGCGCCGGCCGACATCAAGAAAGTGGCCTGGGGAGCGGCTGGGGTCGCCGCAGGCATCGCTCTCGCAGCCGGGGTGTTGGCCTTGTTGCGACGATGGCGGAAACGCTAGGTAAAGTGATCGATCCATACGTTCCGATCGCCGATTACGCGGCCATCGGCTGTACGCGTTCCATCGCGCTGCTCTCGCGCAGGGGCTCGATCGACTGGCTCTGCTGGCCGCGCTTCGATTCGGAATCGGTCTTCGGACGAATTCTCGATACGGAGAAAGGCGGCTACTTCGCCATCCAGCCCGCGATTCCATTCGAGTCGAAACGCCGCTACCTCGAAGGGACGAACGTCATCGAGACGACGTTCACCACCGCTTCCGGAGTCGTGCGCCTCCTCGATCTGATGCCGGTGATGACCGAGTTGGAGAAGCAAAAGCGGCTGTCGCCGTTCCGGCAATTGCTGCGGCGCGCCGAATGCGTCGACGGAGAGGTTCCGATCACCGTCACCTACGCGCCGCGGCCCGACTACGGCCGCATCACGCCGTCGCTCAAGGTGCGCAACGATTCCGTTTCCTGCGCATGGCGCGCGCGCGTCCTCAATCTTCGCAGCGATGCGGAGTTCCTGGTCGAGCGCGGCACCGCGACATCGAGCTTCAACCTTCGCGCCGGCGAGTCGCGCACATTCGCGCTCGGCTTCGACGATCACACCCCCGTCGTGCTCGCGCCGATCGGCGACGAGGCAACCGCGGAGATCGAGAAGACGATCGGCTTCTGGCGCGAGTGGTCGGGCCAGCTCACGTACGACGGACCGTATCGCGATCTCGTCCTTCGTTCGGCGCTTGCGTTGAAGTTACTGACCTATACGCCGTCCGGAGCGATCGTCGCCGCGGCCACGACGTCACTTCCTGAATCGATCGGCGCCGAGCGGAACTGGGACTATCGTTACTGCTGGCTGCGCGACGCATCGTGGACCGTCAGCGCGCTCTACGACTGCGGTTTCTCCAACGAAGGCGAGGCCTTTCTCGACTGGCTCCTCTACTCGACGCGCCTCACGCAGCCGAATCTGCAGATGTTGTACGACGTTTTCGGCGAGGCGCACATCCCGGAGAAGACGCTCGATTATCTCGATGGCTACTGCGGTTCGCGGCCGGTGCGGATCGGCAACGCCGCGCACGCGCAGTTTCAACTCGACGTCTACGGTGAGGTGATCGGAGCGGTCGATGAGGCCACGCAGCGCGGCGCGACTCTCGACCGCGACTCGCAACGCCTGCTGCGCCGTCTGACCGAGATCGTCTGCGAACGATGGCGGGAGCCCGACGCCGGCATCTGGGAGAAGCGCGGCGGAGCGCGCCAGCACGTACACGGAAAGGTGATGGCTTGGTCCGCGCTCGATAGTGCCTTGAAGATCGCCGACCGTTGCCACATCAAGGTCGGTCGTCCGCATCTCGAGCAAACGAAGGCCGCGATCAAGGAAGCCGTTCTCACGCGGGGCTTCGATGCGGAGCGCAACACCTTCGTCGGCATCTTCGATGAGAAGGAGGTCGACGCCAGCCTCCTCTTTATCGCCCGCGTGGGCCTCATCGATCCGAAGGATCCGCGCATGCTCGGCACCATCGACGCCATTCGCTCCACCCTGGGCGGCGACGGCCTGCTCTATCGCTACGACACCCGCAAGACCGAGGATGGCCTGCCAGCCGGCGAGGGTGCGTTCGTGGCCTGCACCTTCTGGCTAGTCGAAGCGCTGGCCCTCGCCGGCCGCGTCGATGAAGCCCACGCACTCTTTGACGACGTAGTCCGCCACGCCAACGACGCGGGCCTGTTTTCCGAGGAGGTCGACGTCCACACAGGCGCCTTACTCGGCAACTTCCCGCAGGCGCTCACGCATATCGCGCTCCTCAACGCCGCGCTTGCTCTTCAAGAAGCATCCCGAAAGGGCGAAGCCAAACCCCGCGCCTCCGCGTCTCCGCGTGAAACGGTTGGAACGTGAATCACCGCAACGTGTAAAACGTCCCCAAAACCACGCCATAAACCATGTGCGCGAACAGCAACACGAACGGCGTCTTGATGCCGTAGTTCGTGGTGAAGATTCCTGGCGGCTCGAGCAAACGCGTCGGCTCGGGGCCGCGAAAATCCGAGACCATCCGCGGATGCAATCCCGGCAGCACCGGTAGCAGCACGATCACGATGAACATCCCCTGAACAGCTCCGATCATCCCGCCAAACCACCACGACGCCATATGCCGGCTCTCGAACGCGAACGCGTACACGAGGGCGAAGATCCAGCCGTTGATGATATGCATGCCGAGCCCGAGGACTTTGGCGCGGTCGCGATTGGGCGTGAACATCGTCCCAACAATGAACGGTATATCGATCCGCGTGAAGCCGAGCGATTGCGCCGCGATCGAAAGGGTTGTGAGCACGATCGTCGCCGCGAGGCCCCAGGTAAGGATGGAGGGGAGGTTCATGAATGTGCGTTGTGCGCGTCTCGTGCCGGAGTCGTTCTCAGCTGAAAGGACCTCTTGCTACCTCCACAAAACGGGTCGCGTAACGGTGATGCCCGGAGCGACTGTCACGACATCCGGGAACTGTGCCGTCTTGAATTTGCCTTCGCTCAAGCGGAACCACCCTGATGCCGCGCGCTTCATATCGTCGTTCTCACGATCCGGCGGGAATGCAACGACGATTCGGCGCAGAGCCTTCGCTGCCTCAACAGCGGCCAGGAGGTCGGTATCTCCTCCGACTAACACCGCAACGTCAAATGTTCCTGAACAGGCGTCTCGTACGAGATGCGTCGCGATGTTCACGTCCGTCATCTTTTCGTTCCGGAAGCGCAGCTTTGCTCCGCAAATGCGACACTCCGCCTCCTTCGTTCCGCATACTGAGCAACGCGTGGGCTTCTCGCGGTATCGGCCCTTGATTATCTGGAGTCCCGCGCAGGTCTCCAGTGCCTTCCAATAGATCTGTTGCCGCTTGGCGCCATCTCGGGACCCGGGCGCGGCCGATGTGAAGTACTTGACTGAAACCAGCTCCTGCCTGGGGTCGGAGAGCAACCCGCGAGCAAACCGAGTGAGGTCAAGCCAGAGATACTTACGGCCGTGCCTGTCTCGCAAGCCGTGGTAGAGGTTGTATCCGTCGATGTAGACCACCGTGTTGTGCGTCGGAATTGTCGGCTCGCCACTTGACATTGATAGGATGAGAATCCTACATTGCGTCGACACTGCGCCAGGAGCGAGAGCTTCCGGCTAGGCCGCCCGAGAGGGCGGCCGTTCTGTTTTTGGGAGAGTCTCTACCTGCTGAAGATCGCTCGTTCGGGCTCGAAACTCATTCGAGTTGCTCGTAGTTGACGATCCCGCGGCAACCGCGGCAGCGACGATCGATTTCATCAAGCCCAGCTCGTCCGCCAATGGTTGCTTGTCATCTTTTGAATCGTTCAAGGCTTCAGCTCTCTTTTCAAAGGATGCGCTTCCGTGTTGAACACCACCTTGTCGAGATCGAGCGCGGAGTCTGGCGCGAACAGCAGGTAGAGGTACTTCAGCGTCTCGGCGAGGAAGTAGCTTGGCATCAGGTCGCCTTTTTCCATCGTGACCACACTCTTCAACGTCGTGTAGCCGGCGTCGGTGCGGCAGTGGGCGACGATGGCGTCGAAGAAGGTCTGGCCCATCATCAGGTAGCGGGCGTCGTGGGTGCCGTGGTGGAGGTAGTAGGCGGACTCGATGATCTCGGGGCGGAGCTGGTAGCCGGGCGATTTGATCGTCATCGTGCGGTAGTCGAGAACCTCGGGCTCGACACCGCTGAGCGTCCACATGCGGAAGCATGATTCTTCCAGGCGGCGGGCGCGTTTCGTGTCTCCGCCGAGCTCGAGGACGGCGGGGAGGAAGGCGTGGAGCGCGCCGAATTCGGGATTCGTGCGCTTGCCGGTGTTCATATCCACCTCGCCGTACCAGAGACCTGATGGCGCTTCCTCGGCGAGATGCTTGTTGAGCGCTCGAATGCTCGTCTGCCACATCGATTCGCACTCCTGGTCGCCGAAAAGGCGCGAGCACTTCAGCACATACTCGTAGTACGAATCGATCCCGCCGCCTACGTGACTGGCCTTGCTGACCCACGCGCCGGTCTCGACGTCGATCTCTTCGCCGACGAGGCCGATCTTCGAGCGGCGTTTGTAGAGCTCGACGAGTGCGCCCTTTGCTTTCTCCATGTAGACCGGCTTGTTCGTCAGTTTGCTGAGCGTTCCGAATTCGAGGATCAGCGTTCCGACCTCGGCGGGATTCGACCGCGCGCCGCTCGTTTTCCCCGTGCGCAGGTTGACGTACATGTAAGGCATGCCGGTCGGCGTGTTAAATGCCGGGAGTAAGCGCGTGCCGAGGTCGTCGGCGAGGTGGAGAAGTCTGGCGTCGCCGGTCATCTCGTAAGCGGAGAGGAGGCCGCCGAGCTCGCGGATTGTGATCTCGAAGACCTTGACCGAGATGTCTTTATCGAACGAGAGATGCTCGACGATCAGCGTCTTCGCCTTGTCCGCTTCATCGTTGAGTCCCATGAGGAGCAGCGTGTCGAGCGAATCGACAGGCGTCATCAGGAGCGATTCGCCGTACCAGTCTTTCGGTTGTTTGCTCAGCGGCCGCAGCTCATCGTGGCCCCAGGCGTACTTCTCGTACGCCTTCCACGAATAGAGAAACTCGGCGCGGACTTTGGCCTGCATGGCCACCCGATCGATCGGTGGCGTGGCCGCGAACATGGTTTGCGACAACAGGAGGAGCGCGATGACGGCGATGCTTCGCTTCATAGAGCGAGTATAGCGAGCGCGCCGCGATCATCGGCAACGGGACGCCGCGATCCCGTGCGCGCACTGATCGACGTCGTCGCAGCGGCAACGCATGATTCGCAGCAACGCGGCGCGCATGACTTCGATGCGGTGTGCTTCCACATCCAGCTCCGCCAGTTTGGAAGTTGCCAGCTCGGTCCATCGCGCGCTCGCCGGCGTCTCTTCCGGGAATCCGGCCAGGAGTTGTCGAACTTGCCCGAGACTGAATCCGATGTCTTTGGCGAACGAGATGAGCGCCAGACGCTCGACAGCAAACTCTCCATACAAACGCCGGCCACTGCTCCTGCGCTTTGGCTCGACCAGACCCACCGACTCGTAGTACCGAATGGCAGAAGTGCTCATGCCGGCCCGGCGAGCCAGCTCACCGATCGTCAAGTCGTCGCTGTTGATGTTGCTCACGAAGTGCTCCGCTCGCGCATTCATGATCACACGATCCGGCTGCGAATCGGATGCGTCACGAACAGTTCACAGCAGGAGCCCTTGACTTCAAGCTGACTCGAAGTCCTACCTTGCATGGCTGGAGGAATCACCCATGAATCCGTTCTACTTCCTTGTCGCCGTCATTTCGCTTTTCGCTAGCCGCCTTTCGTCAGTCGATCCTTGCA
>DATLVW010000886.1:0-2019 GCA_035577085.1 Thermoanaerobaculia bacterium | reverse complement strand
GTTTGAGGCGATGAAGAGGTGACGGTCGGTGGCAGCGAGATGGTTGTAGTCGAACCACTCCTTCGTCCATTCCTCGTTGACGTCGGTTGGCGACAAATCCCACGTGAACCACTCGCCCTCGTGCAGCGGCTTGGAAACGCGCTTTACTGCAATGCGGAGTGTGTTGCCGCTGGCGGACTTCTCATACTGAAGGAGCCAGACGAAGAGATCGTGCTGCGGTACGTAGAGCACGCTCTGATCGCAGCAAAACGGAGTCGGTGGGTTCTGAGGAAAGTAATCGTTAGGATCGAAGCCTTCCCAGGTTGCGCCCCTGTCAGCCGACCGGGCAACGTACCAGTTGCCGGTGAATAGAATCTGCTGGCCGTGCATGCCCAGACTTGGTTCGCCGACAAACGATGTGCCTGCGACCGTGGCATTTGAGGGGAGCTTGAGAACGGTGTCGATCTCAATCCGCGGCATAGCGCGATACCCGCGACTACTTGCTCTTGCCACAATCCGTGGCGGCCACGTCAGGAACCGAGATGGTCTTCGGGTTCTTTTCCGCGAGCGCGGCTTCGAGCGGTTTCGTGGGGCGCCTCGTTTCGGACATCGCTCGCTGACGGGCTTCGGTTTGTTCTCGCGATGGCGGCCGGCGATCCTCACGGACAGCACTCGCGCTGGCGGCGGCTTGTACTCGCGGTGCGCCGATCACACGCCTGTTCGATCTGACAGTTTCGCCGCGCTCGGTGCTCGTTTTGTCCATCTGCGCTGGCATTTCTGTCTGGAGGTTTACCATTTATGCTTCCGTTCTGGGAAAACAATCCTCGGGGCCGCGTCTTCCCTGGGTCAGAATTATAGACTCATTGACGGAGCGAATCGCGAAGGACAGAGAGGCGATTAACCCTCGTCCTTCTTCTTCTCCATCAACGAATGCGACAACGACGTTAGCCCCAGCCAGCCGATTCCGGCGGCGAATCCGCCGAAGACGTCGGACGGGAAGTGGACGCCGAAGTAGACGCGCGAAAAACCAACGCTGAGGATCGTCAGGCCGGCCAGCGTGTGCACGACGGCCTGCGTAGCCACTGATTCATGCTGCACGAAGTGGTGGGCGACGATCGGATACGTGGCTGCCGACAGAAGCGAGTGCCCGCTGGGGAAGCTGTGCGAGCCGGGCAACTTGATCCGGCGGGCGCGCTCGATCGGACGCTGGCGTTGAAAGATGTTCTTCAGGATCGTGTTGATGGCCATTGCTCCGCCGGTCGAGACGACGACGGTCCAGGCGTCATCGCGCCGGCCCTTCCGCCACATCGCCAGCGCCGTGATCCCTGCCGCGCTGCCTATGGCCACGTGCGTGCCGAGTTGTGTGATGGCGTGCATGACCTGGTGCATCTGCGGATTGTCGATCGTGTGGACCGCGTCCATGATCGCTTCGTCGTAACGGTCGGCGCGCCCCTGCACGACCTGCTCGGCCTGCTTTTGAAAGAACCAGAACGCCACGCCTGCCAGCGCGACGCTGCCGGTCGTCCCGATCGCCAGCGGTAGGAATCGATGGCGGCGTTTTGGTTTCTTCGTGGGCGGTTTCTTCACGGGGCGAGTCTATAACAGGGGTGGCTGTGAGGCCGGGAGGGGCGCCTGGAGTTACTGTTGGCTACTAGCCTGGGTTAGGCCGGGAGTCGGGAGTCGGGGGTCGGGTGTCGGAGTACCGGGGTTGGGGCGAGTCATTGGATCGAAGCGGAGGTTGTGCGCGCGGCAGGGGGCTTTGCGGCTGGCAGCGACGGCGACACGCCGCTTCGCGATTGTCATACCCGAGCTTGCAAAACCGGACCGATGATCGTGACAGTCCTGTGGACAGGCGCGATTTTTCACAGATAAACACGAGAACACCGCGTTCAAGCGCGGGGAACCGCGGTCAAACGCGACGGAACTCGGTCAAACGCGACGGAACGGCGATCAAACGCGACGGGACGACGGTCAAACGCGACGGGACGGCGGTCAAACGCGACGGGACGGCGGTCAAACGCGACGGGACGGCGGTCAAAC
>DATLVW010000885.1:0-8655 GCA_035577085.1 Thermoanaerobaculia bacterium | reverse complement strand
GGGAACGATCTGCTGGGTCGGATTCGCGGCGCCGACGAGCTTCGCCACCGCCATTTTCTCGATGACGAAGAAGCCGCTCTGGTTCATCAACTCCGCCTACAACCTTGTCTCGTTCATTGCGGCGGGCATGATTCTCTCGGTCTGGCGGTGAGCTGAAGAAAACATAAAACCATTCACCACTGAGATACTGAGAGCACAGAGGTCTCTGCGTACTCTGAGTCTCTGTGGTGACCGAAGGACTTCTACACCGCGTGAAAGTCTCCGTACTCCGGCGCGAGCGGGATACCGGCGATGTTTGCGATGCGGGCCATCGCTACGAGTCCTGACTCCAGCGCGCCTTCCATGAAGCCGAACCATGCTGGTGAGGTGTGCTCGCCCGCGACGGCAATGCGGCCTGCGATCAGGTCGGCGTACGCCTTCTGCTTCGTGGTCACTTCGCCGACCGCGGGTGTGGAGTACCCCATGCCGATGCGTTTGGGCCAGTTCTCAAACTCGGTTGTGAATGCTTCGTAGTGCGGAAGGAGCGCGTTGAGACGAGGGGCAAAGTAGGACGGACCGCCCCCTGCGTCGATGGCGTGCTGCGCAGGCCGGCCGCCGGCGAAGACGCTCACGTCGAAACGCGCGGTATCCATCTGATTGTCGGTTCCTTCCCAGATCATCCCGAGTTGATCGGACATGCCGCTCGGTGCGACTCCTTCCGGAATCCAGAAGCGGCGTTCGACGCCGGAGAGGTACTTCACGGCCGGGCCGTGGGCGATGGCGCGATACGGGAAGGGCTTGCCGTCGATTGTGATCTTCTCCATCGCCACGGACGGTACGGCCACGACTGCGAAGTCGTACGGTCCGTCGACTGCGCCTCCGGCAAGCTCGACGAAGAGGCGGTCGCCGCTGGTGCGGATGTTCGTCGCCCGTCCCTGGTTGAGATCGATACCGGCGCCGAGGCGGCGGGCGAGGGATTGGTTGCCGGCGGCGCAGCGAAAGACTTCGGTCTCATCGAAGAACGCATAGCCGCCGCCGGCCGCAAGCTGTGACAGTGCACCGAGCCAGCTTTGCTGCTCCGCCGGAGTGCAGTTGTCGAGCTCGAACTCGAGCAGGATCGCCTTCCTCGCCAGCTCGCTGACACCGGCAGGAATCTGCGAGGCTAGCGACACGGCGTCCAGCTCTGCCGCTCGCAGCGTCGTCCACGGCATCCACGGATTCCTGACCACGGTCGACTCGGCCCCCCATTGGCGGAAGACCGTATCCATCTCCGCGTGGAGCTTCTCCTGTTCGGCGGTGGAAAGGCTGCGGCCATCGAGGATCATCGGCATGTCCAGCCCCGCGGCGGCGTAGTTGTCCTCCGAGGAGACGACGCTCATGGCAAGACCAAAATGAGCGGCAAGCGCGAGCCAGAGCGGATGGTTGGTCCCGATCAACTCCGCGCCCGCTTCGAGGATGCGTCCCGGCACGAGCTTGTCCGTTGACGATACACGCCCGCCCACAACGAGCGGTTCGATGAGCGTGACGGCGAATCCTGCCCGCGACGCGAACCACCCAGCGCTCACGCCGGCGAATCCGGCACCGAGCACAGCCACCCGCGGATTCTTCGTCGCAATCCGCCGCGGCGCGCCGACGAGTCCGACCGGCATCGCCTGTCGCAGCCGCTCGTAATGTTCCGCCGCGCGCCGCTGCCGCTCCTGTCCCGAAACGCGGCCCCCGAACCGACGATGCAACTTTCCGAAGAGTGAGCGGCCCATACGATGCCCTCCGTGCGGCCCAAGGATAGCGGGTTTGGAGTGGAATCAGGCGGGGGTCGTTCGGGCGCGTGACCGTTCACCATCAGGGCTGGTAGCGACCGCGAAGATTATCGCCAGATCTATTTTTTCGATCTTGACCCGTTTCAAACCACTGGGCTATCAGTCCGGATCCAACCATCGAGGCGGGACGCCCCGCGGGCACTCGGGCGTCCTCGCCCCAGTGCAGTAGGGGCGGAGGTCTCGCTCATCACCCCGCGCGCCGCTCCTCGAGCGTCGTCGAGAACGACTGGTCGTCGACGTCGAGATAGAGCTGCCGCTCGGTGACCGTGATCGATAGCGACGCGCGGCGGGGGAGGATGGCGGCCACGCTTTCGATGAAGCCGCGGCCGAAGGTGTAGATCGGGATCTCGTCGCCGCGGTGGATCTTCTTTCCGGCGAGCTGGCCGAGGACCATGGCGGGATCGCGATGGGTGTAAATCGCGACGCGGCCGGCGAGCTTGCTTCCGCGGTGTACGCGATCGGCGTCGGGAGCTCCGACTTCGATCCATGCGGTGATGCGGCCGGTGAGATCGCGCACGAGGACCGCAGGTTCATCGCCTGAGGCCACGCCTTCGGTCAGCGCGATGCCTTCAGTGTACTCGAGGCACCACGCCAGCACGCGCGTGAGCATGTACTCCGCGGTTTCGGACGGTTGCCGCGCGATGGGTAGTTCGAGCGTCTCGTAAACGCCGCGATCGACATCCGAAAGCTGGATGCCGAAGCGGTACATCGTTGCGGTGAGGGCCATGGTTTTGAGTGAGATCAGAGACAAGAGATCAGAGACAAGAGATCAGAGACAAGAGATCAGAGAATCGGAGAAAGAGACCGGAGATTCAAGAGATTGGAGATCCAAGAACGCGAGCGCTCTCTGATCTCCCGTATCTCTGATCTCTTGTCTCTGATCTCAGAACAGCTTCACCCCTTCGTCCCTCTCTCATCGATGTGCAACTTGTGCATGACGCGGTGGATGAATGGCGCCAGGAGGACGCCGAGCAGGCCGATGAAGACGAGTCCGGAGAAGAGCGCGTAGAACGACGCGAAGATCTTGGAAGCGTTCGTCTTCAGCGTATCGACCGGTCCCATCCCGCCGAGGATCATCGACGCGTTCAGAAGGGAATCGACCCACGATAGGCCGGCGAGATAACGATATCCAAGCATTCCGGCGAAGAGGGCGATCGCGGCAACGCCTACTCCAAAGGTGAAGTGCCACAGGACTCGCAGCGCGAATTCCGCGCGGGTCAGGAGTTTTTGTCGCCGAGTCTCGTACATGGATCCTCGCGATTAGACCACGCGCTACAACTGCTTCTCGACAAAAGGAATCAGCAGGAACTTCGACGCCCACGCGCGCAACCGCCACGAGCGCGGGGCGTGGGGGCCCTCTGTGCCGCGCCCGACGGCCCATGAGTTATCGATGTGATGTCTGATCGCGCCCATCAACTCTCGCGCGACGTCGTCATCATCCGCCTCGGCCATCACCTCTCGGTCCTGATTCTCCGAACGTTGATCGATGTTGTACGACCCGACCAGAACGATGTGGCCGTCGATCACGAGCGATTTGGCATGAAGCGTGTCGGGCCCGCGGTACTCGCGCATATCGACCCCTGCACGGAGCAGTCTGTGCCGATACTTGAGGTAGGCGACATAGGGCAGAGCACCGTCGCAGGAGCGCAGGGAGTTGGTAATGATCTGGACGCGCACGCCCTCCGCGCGTTTTCTGCGCAGGAGATCGAGGACTTCGGGCGATGGAACGAGATACGGCGACTCGATCACCACCGATCTCTTCGCGCCTTCGATCACCTCGGCGAGCCGAACCGCCAGGCGTGGGCCTTTTGCCGGTGCGATCGGATCAGAAAGAAAACGAACGCCGGGGATGTCCTTCAGTCCCTGAGACCAGTCGCGTCCCGTGTTCAGCGTGACGAGATTCTCCAGCCCTTTGCCCAGCGCGGCGTCGTCGAGAATGCGCGCCGCTTCCGCCTTTGCCTCGGGCGAGACGTTCACGTTCAGTTCGCGGACATCGCTGCTGTTCCAGAGATCTTCGAAGTGCTGCTGGGCAGCGGCTGCCGAGGGCCCTTCGACGTAGACATCGCGATCGATGTAGTTGCGTTTCTTCAGCCCGAAGTACGAACCGGCGAGATTACGGCCACCCGTGATGTAGCGCTTTCCGTCGACGACGACCACCTTCTCGTGCATCCGATGAAACAGCCAGTTCAGATGGCAGAAGGTGAACGGGTGATAGACGCGCACCTCGACGTTTTCATCGGCCAGATGCGCGAGAACGGGCTTGGGAATGTGCTGAAAGTTGGCGTCGACGATCAGCCGTACGCGCGCGACGCCACGCCGCCGCGCTTCGCGAAGCAGGCCGAGCGCAGTGAGCGTGATGTGGTCGTTGCGGGCCAGAAAGTAGACGGCACCGATCTCGGTGTGCGCCTGCTGAATGACATCGACGCGCGCCTGAGCGCCGTCGTGAGGACTTTCGAGCAGACGAAAGACATCGGCGTGAATGGGAAGAGTTGAGAGGCAAAGAATCAGGATGACCGGGGGTAGGAAACGCTTCATGCGCTCCGCCTACTGCATGAGATGAACCAAGGATTGCCGGCGTCCCCGCGCCGGTGTTGTCCGATCGCGCAATACTCTCCCGGGTTATTTGTTATCATCCCCGTCCAAATCCGATCGTCCGGAAAACCAATGAAGCGACTGCTCCTCACCATTGCTGTGACTGCCGCGTTTGCTATGCCGATGCACGCGGCGGGCTCATCCGACGCCCTTGTCGCCTCACTCATCACGCAGGCGCCCGGCCTTCGTCCCAACGTTCTGAAGCTGGCGCTCGACGCAGCCACGCGCGCCGAGGATCGGGGACTCGTTCCGCGAAGAAACCTGCTGACGGTGATCGACTACTCGCTGCCGTCGTCACAGCCGCGTCTCTTCATCTTCGACCTGACCGCGCACAAGCTCCTCTTCCGCGAATTGGTTGCCCACGGAAAAGCGAGCGGCGGAGACGTCGCCTCGTTCTTCTCCAACGAGCCCGGAAGCCTCGCCACCAGCCTCGGCCTTTTCGTCACCGCCGACACCTACAACGGCGGCAACGGCTATTCGCTCCGCCTGCGCGGTCTCGAAGCGGGCGTCAACGACATGGCTTGGGACCGGATGATCGTGCTGCACGGAGCGTCGTACGTCAGCCAGGAAGCGGTGAAAGCGCTTGGCCGTCTCGGACGAAGCTGGGGTTGCCCCGCGGTGCGGCCGGAAGTGTCGCAGAAGATCATCGATACGATTCGCGGCGGCAGTCCGGTGTTTGCGTACTATCCCGACAAGACCTGGCTCTCAACCTCGGCGTTCCTCTCGCAGGTCGCCAGCGCGATCACGAACGCGTCGCGGTAACCGCAAACCCTTCAACCACAGAGACACCGAGTTTACAGAGTACTTCTCTGTGTCCTCAGTGTCTCTGTGGTGGTCACTCTCGTCTTACGGCTTCACGAACCGAACCCGATTGCCCGCCGGGTCGAACGTCACAACGAGGTCTTTCAGGAATCGGAACCCGATGTTCGCGTGCGGGAAGATGTCGACGAAATCGACCATCGGGTCGGTGACCGTAATCCGGCCGACGTGGACCGCGCCCTTCAGCGGCGCCGCATAGATATCGAATTCGTTGCCGACGGTTCGTCCGTGTCCCACGACGCGCGGTTCTTCTGCGAGCGGCAACGATTTGGCGAGTGAGAGCGGCATCGACAGGAGTGCCGGGCTGCCGCTGTCGATGTCGGTCGACACTTTCGTGCCGGCGACATCGATCTCGATCGTCGGAACGCCGTGCTCGGCCGAGTAGGCGAAAACTGTGCTGCCGTCCGCTGCGGGAAGTTTTCCGCCATCGACTGCGAATTGGCTGTTCGGGTAATCAAACGTCACCAGCAGCGATGTGAAGAGCGGTAATCCCATCACGCCGTCCACCTCGCGTTGCGGGCCATCTGCAGGCGCCTCGGTGACGTCGACTTGCCCGAGGTGCAGATCGGCAATGTCGATCGATTCGACGTGGAGGACGCGGACCGTCTTCTGATTCTTGCCGCTCGGGTCGCCGCTGATCGCTTCGCCCATCACGGGCAGCGACAACTTCTCCGCGAGTGCGTGGCTGATATTCATCATGCCGCCGAAGCCGCTGTCGACGTCGAATCGGAACGGTCCTTTGCCGTTGATCTTCGCTTCGATGATGGGCACGTGATGCGTGATATCCATCGGGATCTTCACGGGCTTGCCGATCATGATTTCGCCCGGAGGTTCCGGACCTCCGAGACGGCGCTCCTTCATCTCGCCGCCCATCCCCACGATTTTGCGTCCCTCACGCGCCACCTGTTCGGCGGACGGCGGATCGAAGTTGGAGAGGACGATGAGCGCGTAGGGCGGCGCGATCTCGAGAACCGCGTTGACGCCGGGCGAACCTCCGGCGACGCCGAGTCCGCGCTTACCACCGGAATCGAACTTGTCGGTGAACAACCAGTCGGTCCAACCTTTCGACAGGATCTTGTTGGCGAGAAGGGCCTGCGTGAGGCGGAGCAGATCGGGCGCTGTCGAGTAGCCGCCGCCCGCCGAGCTGCCGCGCCCCGGCAGCGTTGCGGTGTTGTTCCCGCGCTGCGGCAGCGGACCCTCGGGACCGCGTTTGGTCTGGCCGATGGCGCGGTTCGGAACGTTTTCATCGACCGCGTACGACGCGGTGTCGGTCATGCCGGTGGGTTTCGTGATGTGGTCGCGAACGTAGTCGTAGTAGCTCTGTCCCGACACTTTCTCGATGATGAGGCCGAGGACGACGAAGCCGGCGTTCGAGTAGCGCTGCGATGTGCCGGGCTCGAACTCGAGCGGCGCGTCGGCGAAGAGCGGGAGATAGTCGGAGAGCTTACGCAGCGATGCGTGCGAGGCCATGAACTTCGGTCCGAAGATGTCGCCGAGGCCGGAGCGATGCTCGAGGAGCTGGGCGATGGTGATCTTGTCTGCAACCGGCGATGGATAGTCAGGCAGATGCTTGCGGATGGTGTCATCGAGCGACAGCTTCCCGACGGCGGCGAGCTGTCCGATCGCAATCTTGGTGAAGAACTTGTTGATTGAGCCGAGGTTGAACTTCGTGTCCGGGCGGTTGGCGATTCCTTTGGCGGGATCGGCCATGCCGACGGCGCGCGTGAGCAGCGGCTTGCCGTCTTTGGCCAGCATCACGACGCCCGAGAACCGATCCTCGGCGACCGCTTTGTCGACGGTAGCGTTGAGCTGGGTGACGCGCTGTTCGTCCGTCGTGTTCTGTGCGAACGCCGACGCAGCGATCAGCAAGGTGGTGAGTAGCAGTTTGATTTTCATCAGTGCCTCCGGGAGCAAGGTACGGTTCAGTTGTGAAGTGCTGATGAAGTTATGAAAACCCTTAACCACAGAGACACAGAGGTCACAGAGGTTTTCTCTGTGACCTCTGTGTCTCTGTGGTTAAAGGTTCTCTTGGATAGGCAGCGTGAACGAAAAGGTTGATCCCTTTCCGAGGTCGCTCTCCGCCCAAACGCGCCCGCCATGTGCGGCGACGAGCTGGCGGACGATGGAGAGGCCGAGGCCGGCGCCGCCGGTGGTGCGGGAACGGGAGACGTCGACGCGGTAGAAACGCTCGAAGATGTGCGGGAGCTCGTCTGCCGGAATGCCGACGCCGCTGTCAATCACTTGCACGACCGCTTCGCCATCGCCGCGCGACCATGCGATGCGAATCTCGCCCGCGGTTTCCATGTGCGCCACGGCGTTGGTCAGGAGATTGGTGAGGATCTGTACGGTGCGGCGCGCGTCGGCGAGGACTACCGCGTCGTCATCGCCCTCGCAGCGAATCGTCACGCCGCGCTCGCGCGCTCGCGGCTCAATCCCGGCCGCAGCGCGGCGCGCCAGTGCAGCGACGGCGATCGGCTGCGGATCGATGTCGAGGCGGCCTGCTTCGGCGAGCGCGAGATCCTGAAGGTCGTCGACGAGGCTGGTGAGGTGCATCGTCTCGTCGTGGAGTGAGGCAATGCGCTCGGGAGTTAGCGCGGTGAGGCCATCCTGCATCGACTCCAGTTCGCAGCGGATGTTGGTCAGCGGCGCGCGCAACTCGTGCGCAACGTCGCTCACCATGCGCCGCCGCAGCTCTTCGTTGCGGGCGAGCGTGGCGGCCATGGCGTTGAAGCCGTGCGCCAGCTCTTCGAGCTCCGCGCCGCCGCCGGGCTCGACGCGCACGGCCAGATCGCCCGACTCCATCCGCCGCGCCGCTGCGGTAAGCCGCTCGACCGGGCTGCTGATGGCGCGAGCGATGGCAACGGCTATGACAACTCCGAACAGCATCGCCCCTAGAAAGATCCAGAAGAAAGAGCGATCGAGCGAGCGGGTCCGCGGCAGTTCCAGCGCGATGTTTCGGTGGGGCAGCAGGAAGAGCGAACCGGCGATTTCTCCGCTTGCGTCGCGGATGACGATTTGTGGCCCGCGGATCAACTCGTTCGTCTTGCCCGACGAAATGTTGCGCTCGATCGCCAGCATCCCGCTGGCCAGGAGATCGATCCGCGCGATGCGAAGTTGGTTGTTTGACGACGCCACCAGACGCCGGTCACGATCGAAGAGAAGAACGTCGGTTCCCGCGGTCTTCGCCATCTGATCGACGGCCGGTTGTACGCCGGCCCACGTGCCGTGCTCGCGGTAGAACACGGCAATCGTTCCTGGCGTCCGCGGCGTCAGCCGGTCAATCTGAAATGACGTAGTAGGCGGCAGGCGAGGAGTCCCTCCAGTGGTCACGGCGACCTCGAACTTACGGATCTCGTAGTGCGCGACGCGCGTAGAGATCACCGCCACGCTGCCGATCATGACCGCGACGAGCGCCGCGACCATGGCGATGAGGCGGCCGCGCAGTGTG
>DATLVW010000884.1:0-5537 GCA_035577085.1 Thermoanaerobaculia bacterium | reverse complement strand
CCCGGCGGGCGAGGGCTCGGCGAGCACCTCCTCCGTCGGTGGGTCGTCGAACGGCGGGTGCTCGAAGTCGAACAGATCGAGCAGCGGCCAGGCGTTGGCGTCGCGCTTGGTCATCGCGCCCAGGTCGAAGCGGTTCTCGATGAAGCGGGTGATCGAGGTGTGGTCGGCGACCACGTGGCTCACGTAGTTTCGTCGCGCGAACCGCGACACGACGAAGAACGGCACGCGCACGCCGTAGCGGTCGAACGGAGGCGCGCTCGGGTTTGCCGGAACGTCCTTGCCATCGAGCCTATATGCCGCGGCGTTCGGCAGCGGCGCTGGCGGCGGAGGAACGTGATCGTACGTGCCGCCGTGCTCGTCGAAGGTGACGATCAGAAGCGTCGTTTCCCAGTTCGGATTGTTCGACGGATCGAAGAGCGTCAGGTAGACCTGCTGGAGAAACTGCTCTCCTTGCAGGACGTCGTACGGCGGGTGATAGCTCGAGTCGATGGGGATTTTGCTGATGTGGGGGTTGGGCATTCCGTAAGGCGGCTCGATGAACGAGTAGAGCGGTAGCGTGCCGGCCAGCGCGTCGGCGGCGAGCTCGCTGATGTCGACCACCTGCGATGATCCCGAGACATAGTGGAGCAGCGCCTCGGAGATCGAAAAGCTGCCGGCCTTTCTCGGGTAATACACCTTCCAGTACGGCGCCGTCGCATTCCGCAGATTCCCCGCCGCGCCCTGCGCGTCGAGCTCCTGGAAAATCGAGTTCGTCACGGAGTGGAGCAGGACCATGTCCCAGTCGTCGTAGTACTCCTTGTAATGGTGAACCAGATCCCTGGACCACGTCGTCGCGCAATGTGCGTACATCCGGTTCGGATAGGTCTGCGTCGGCACCGAGGCGAACCATTGATCGCTGACCGCATACTGCGTGGCCAGCAACGTCGACACCGGGAGCGTGCCGTAGTTGAAGCAGTGCATGATGTCGGAGCCCACCGCATCGGTTCCCGCGCCCGCGTATCCGGGAGGTCCCCAGGAGCGCTTGCGCGGCACCTCCGATGACAGCGGCCCGTTTGGATCGCTTTGCAATGTGTAGTTGTTGACGAAGGCGTTCATCGGCGGCGTTCCGAGCGACGACGCTGACGGCCACGGCGGTCCGTCCTGCGTGCTGCCGAAAAGCTGCATGTTGACGTCCTGGAAAATCTCGCCGGGATCGGGATTCGGAGTGGTGACCATCTCGTCGTTCCACAAGACCGGCTGAACGTCGGTCCACGGCTTGGAATCGTTCGGCTCGGTGCCGGCCGTTACGCCCTCGAAGCTGTAGCCATTCACAGTGCTGCCGTTCAGGTAGAGGTTCCCGAAGATGTTGTCAAAGGAGCGATTCTCGAACATCAGCACGACGATGTTTGTGATTGAGCTCAGTCCTGCCATGTCGCCTCCCGTAATCAAGGAGTGTCGTCAGGTGCCATTTCCCTACCTCGGCAGACCAGACGGTTTTTGTTTATTGGCGCCTCGGCAACGCTGGCTCGTTCGAGTTACGTCGGACGTTTCGCTTCGCTCAGCCACTTCACCATTGCCGGATCGCGGTGATCGAAGAAGCTGCTCGTTCCGGTGTCGAGCGTTGCGATGGAGCTCATCTCGTCAGGTTTGAGCTCGAAGTCGAAAATGTCGAAGTTCTCGGCCATACGCTCCTTGTGAACCGACTTCGGAATGGCGACGACACCGCGCTGCGTCAGCCAGCGCAGTACGACTTGGGCGATGCTTTTCCCGTGCTTCTCTCCGATGGCGCGGAGCAGCTCGTTCCGGAAGATGTTGTTCTTCCCCTCGGCGAACGGCCCCCACGACTCCATCTGCACACCGTTTTCCTGCAGAAACGTCTGCGCCTCGATCTGCTGATGGAAGGGATGCGTCTCGATCTGATTCACGGCGGGCGCGATCTCGTTGTGCAGGATCAGATCCATCAGGCGATCGGGATGAAAGTTGGCTACCCCGATCGCGCGAATGCGGCCCTCGCGGTACAGCTCTTCCATCGCGCGCCACGACCCATACACGTCGCCGATGGGCTGATGAATCAAATAGAGATCGAGTGTGTCGAGTTGCAGACGCTGCATCGATCGATCGAATGCCCGGCGCGCCTTATCGTAGCCGGCGTCCTGGAGCCACAGTTTCGTGGTCACGAAGAGCTCATCGCGCGGAACGCCGCTGCGCTTGATCGCGTTGCCGACCGCCTCTTCGTTCCCGTACGAGGCCGCCGTGTCGAGAAGGCGGTATCCGGCACGCAGCGCGTCGGTGACGCTCCGCTCGCACTCCTCCGGATTCGGGATCTGAAAAACGCCGAATCCGAGAAGCGGCATCCGGAGACCATTGTTGAGCGTGACTGTCGGAACATGTGACGTTGTATCGGTGACGGACATTGCTGGGCTCCTTCCATCGAACCCTTTCCGGGATGGATCGTGCCGTCCCACACCAGGTCGATGAAGCTGCGGGAAAGATCGACGTGCAGGCGCCGGGCCACCGTGGGCGGGGGGGCGTGCCGGATTGCGAAAGGGGTCGAAAAGGTAGAGCGGGTTGTGCAGACGATTCGCGAGGCGTGGGAGGGCAGCAAGTTGACGCGGACGAGGCTCGGCCGGGCCCGTGCTTCGGGAGCAAGAACGTCGACGAGTTTCGACCTCCGCCCCGACCGCCCTCGGGCGAGGACGCCCGAGTGCCCGCGGTCGAGACGACCGCACTCCCTACGCCGGAGTGCGGGCGTCTCGCACGCGGCCATCGAGGCGTCCCGCCTCGGTGGTTTGGATCCGGCCTGATACCTCCGATGGTTTGAAACGGGTCCCGATCTAAGAACAAGCCCGGCGAACATTCAGTGGACTTTCTCGAATTGCTCCAACGCCGCCTCGGCGTCTTCGAGTTCTTCCTTCCGGCGCAGGTAGCCGTGTTTGAAAATCAGGCGACGGGCCTCGGCGAGGTCGTGCTGCGGGGATTGCCACGGGTAGTTCGCGTCGCGAAAGAAGAGCCGCGCGCGATACAGATGGATGTCGGCCAGGTACAGCGGCATTGGCCCACGCTCGGCGATCTCCCACGCTTC
Organism: Thermoanaerobaculia bacterium; assembly: GCA_035577085.1. Lineage (GTDB taxonomy): Bacteria > Acidobacteriota > Thermoanaerobaculia > Gp7-AA8 > Gp7-AA8 > JADGNZ01. The sequence goes on along the minus strand of DATLVW010000884.1, from coordinate 2,476 downwards.
GTCCAGGTCACTCTGAGCGCTCTCGGGTCCCGTGCGCGCGCCGGTGAGACTGCGCAGCCATGCGCGGGTGAGGAGGCCGCGCGGGAGGTCGTCCTGCTGGCCGGCGCGGCGGAGGCCGGACACGGCGCGGTCCAGCTCCGTCGCCGCTCTGGTGAATCCGCGGTGACTTTCGGAAGTGGTCGGGGAGGAGGGTTGCACCGGCTCACGTTGGCGGCTCCGCGATTCGAGAATCGCCGCATAGAGCGCGGCGCGGCCCAAGGTTAGGTGGTTGACGGCGATGTCGAGGAGGTCGACATTGTTTTGCTCGGCCCACTCGAGCGTCTGCGCCGCGCGCTCGGCGACAGCGCGGCATAGGGCAAGACCTTCTTCCTTCTTCAGTTCTCTTTCAGCCTTCCCCGCCTCTCGCTCCCCCTCCGATAGGAGCAGGTCGCAATACCGGAAGCCCCAAACCGAATACAGCAGCGGGTAGCCGGGCTGCCACTCGGCCTGCATCAGCTCGGCCTCGCGGAAGCGCGCCTCTGCCTCGTCCCGGCGGCCCGCCTGGTGCAGGGCGTCGGCATGGGTCGTGCGATTGATCATCCGCTGAGACGCCTCGCCGCTTCGGTCGGTGTAGGTCACGGACTGCTCGGCGTCCCTCACCGCCCCGGCCACCTCGCCCAGCGTCAGCTCCAGCCCGCTCAGGTTGGAGGCACGGACAGCAGCGCTTGTCCAGCTCTCCTGCTTGATGCCCATCTCCAGCGCGGCTCGCATCGGCTCGAGGGCCTCGGACAGCCGGCCCAAGGCGCGCAGGCGGAGGGCCGCTTGGTTCAGCAGCCAAGCCTGATAGTCTTCGGGGAGCGCTGTCGAGACGCGGCTCCACGGAGTGTCGAAGAAGCAGGCCACGGCACCCAGGTCGGAACCGAACGCGCCGAGTTTTTTCGTGCTGTAGAACTCGTCCCTTCGCACGATGCGGTCGTCGTAAACCTTCTCACATGCTTCCTGCTGCAACCCAGCATGGCAGCCGTGGGCCACGGCCTGGTAAAGCGGTTGGAGGTCTTCGAGCGTGGGGTCGGGCTTATCCGGTGTAGTCGCATACAGATGCTCGTAGAGCCGCCGATGTGCCGCCCGCCACGCCTCGGGCTGCCTGTCGCGGAGGCGTTGGCCGAAGTACTCGCGCAGGAGAGGATGGGCATCGAGGGAACCGTCGGCTTGCACGGTGAGCAGCTGGATCTCCTCTAAGTGGTGCTTGATGGCTGTCAGGTCGCGAGACTGCAGCGCGACGAGCGGCGCGGTCAGACCGGCGATGGCCGGCCTTTTTCGCAGAGCGTCGAGGCAGCTCTTGGAGGCCGGTCGATCGAAAAGGCCGAGGAGACGCAGGACTGCGAGCTGACGCTGGCCTTGCGTGCCCTCGCGCTCGAACCATTTCTCGTAGGCCTCCATGGCCTTGAAGGCATGGCCATACGGACGCGTGGCGTCGTTCTGATATTCGCGGTCGGCATCAGCGAGTCGCACCGTGTCGCGCTTCAGAATGTCGCCGTCTTCCACGAGCCTCAGATATTGCCCGAGCAGTTGCAGCGTCAGGCCGTGGCCGTGCACCTCCCTGCTGGCCGCCTGAAGTTCCTTGTCATCGCGTGAGATCTCGCGGGCTCCGGCACGCGTAGCTCCCTGGTCGTGTAACAGCGCCGCGCCGGCGAGGTCGGTCAGCGCGGTGAGTTCGAAATCGTCGGCGGTCCGCCCGTAGTATTGCTGGATGTCGGGGATTTTCTCCCGCGTTGTGACGACGCAAAGCCCGTTGTTCTGCGCAGCGAGCCCTTTGAGTAGGGCCTCGATGGCGGCGTCTTTGAGCTTCCCGTGCATCGGGCCGGGCGGATACTGGAGCGGCTCGAGGCCATCGAGCACGAGGAGGCAGCGGACTTTGCCCACGAGACTGGCCAGGCGCGCACCGCGTTCCCACGCGGAGCCGACCTTGGGATCGGGATCGCCAAAGGCCTCGAGGGCGTTGGCGATGAAGACGTCGGCCGAGGCGTTGCGCTGGTCGTTGGTGCCCTGGCTGTAGAAGGACCAGTCGAAGACGCGCTCGGCGCCGCGCCAGTTCTTCATCGCCAACTCGGCCATCCAAGTCGCGACGAGCGAAGTCTTTCCCATGCCCCCGAAGGCGCGGACGATGACGACGTTCTTGTTGCCCTTCCAAGCGCTGTCTAGCCGGGCGAGATCTTCGTCGCGGCCGATGAGGCGCTCGGCTGTGTGGCGGAGCTTGGTGGCGGAGAAGGCGAAGGTAGTTTCCAGCCGGGGAAGGATCTCAACCAGATCGCGAAGGACGGCCGAGCTGAGGCGTTCTTCGTTGAGAAACTGACCGCGGTCATGACCGAGGGCGCTGATGCGCCGGTAGTGCTCCCTCTGTGCTTGAAGTTCGATGGGATCGAAAACGAAACGGGGGTCGCGAGGGACTTCAAGCGTGTCGCGCTCGAAATCCGTAGGGTAATAAACGAACACTGGG
>DATLVW010000883.1:0-31282 GCA_035577085.1 Thermoanaerobaculia bacterium | reverse complement strand
CGCCGGTCCGTGCCCATCGCTTACTCCTTCGGCTGTTCGCCGCTGGTGTTGTCGAGTTTCCGTGACGCGATGTATCCGGCACCGACCAGGGCACCGCCAACGAGTCCGGCGACGCCGGTCGCCATCGGGCTCATGCCTTTGTGCTCGGGCGAAACCTCCGGGTAGAAGGCAGGTGGCGCCTGGCCCTTCATGTCCGCAGTCTGGAAAATGGGAACGTTGAAGGCGATGTCCTTTTCCGTGCAGCCGACGCAGGGAGCGCCGATGCCGATCGGCCAGCAATCCACGACTTCGTTGAAATGGCGGGTCGAGCACGGCGCGTGCGTGACCGGACCTTTGCAGCCGAGTTTGTAGAGGCAATAGCCCTGAATATGCCCGGCGTCGCCGAATTGCGCGGCGAAGCGGCCATTATCGAAGTGGGCGCGGCGCGGACAATGGTCGTGAATGAGGCGGTCGTATGCGAATTTCGGCCGTCCCTGGGAATCGAGTTTCGGCACTTTCCCCGCCGTTGCATACTCGAGCACTGTAGCCAGGAAGACGTACGGATTGGGCGGACAGCCCGGAAGGTTGATGACCGGCTTGTCCTTGATGATCGAGTCGACGCCGGTCGCGCCGGTGGGATTCGGGCCGCTCGACGGCACACCGCCCCACGAAGAGCAGGAGCCGATGGCGATGACCGCTGCGGAGTGGCTGGCCACATCCTTCAGCATGTCGATGCCATTGCGCCCGGCGATCTTCAGGTAGTTGCCGTTCTCTTTGGTCGGAATCGATCCCTCGACCACGAGCACGTACTTGCCGTCGTTCTGCGTCATCGCGTCGTGCAGCGCTGCTTCGGCATCCGCGCCCGAGGCTGCCATCACGGTCTCGTGATAGTCGAGCGAGATGATGTCGAAGAGGAGGGTGTCGAGTGCGGGCTCCGAGGTGCGCAGGAGCGTTTCCGTGCATCCGGTGCAGTCCTGCATGTGCAACCAGATGACGGAGGGCCGTCTGGCTCGCCCGATCACGGCCGCGACTGCGTTGGGACTCGTGAAATTCGTCAGCGCTAATCCGAATGGCGCGGCAACCATCAATTTGCCGCAAAGGGTCATGAAGTCACGCCGGCTGGTTCCGGACCGCTTCATTTGTTGCGCGATGGTAGGTGGCAAGCTCAATGCGCCCTCCTTCGGGCTCACGGCACTCTGTGAGCACGCGGTGGAATGTAGGCGTCCCGCTCGCTTGCTGATGTGCGCTGGCGTACGAGTCATTGTGCGAATCCGCACAGAGCGATGTGTGCGCAACTCGCGAGATCACATTCTGATGTGACGGGCGGCACCGCGTCGTGTAGCGAGCCCTTGTTGAATGCGGGGGTCGCCGGTCGGGGGTCGGGTGTCGTAGACACTGCCGCTCCGACCCCCGACTCCCGACCCGCGACCCCCGCAAAAGAGGTAAACCACCTATGGACGACGAGACTCCCTTCTTCCCGCGCGGCGCAGTGGCGTTCTTTGCCGCGATGGTCGTGTTCTACGCCGCGTTCTGGTTGCTGCTCATGTTTGTCATGGTGTCGCGAGGCTGAGCGATGACCACAGCGACCATCGGCATCGAAAAGCGCATCGTCGTCACCGCGGCGCTGTTTGTCCTCACGCTCACCGGCGTCATCGCCATGTCGGTCAAGGTCTTCGGTTTCGGATTGCCTACCTGTCTGACCGATGTGCGCCCTTTTCGCGATGGCAAAGTCATTACGCAGGCGCCGAAGCGTTATGAGGTTCACTATCTCGCCCGTATGTGGCGATTTGAGCCGGCCGATATTTCGATTCCGCCGGGATCGACTGCGGACATTTATCTGAGCACCGCCGACGTGACGCACGGCATGCAGATCATCGGCACAAACATCAACCTGATGGCCGTCCCCGGCGCCGTGAATTACGCGCGTGTGAAGTTCGATCAGCCGGGCGAGTATCTCGTCGTCTGCAATGAGTACTGCGGAATCGAGCATCACCAGATGGCGGCGCGAATCCATGTCACCGATCGTGCAGCCGCGCCGCCTCCGCCACCCGTCGCCGAGGCGGCATTGGGCGGACAGGAGCTTCTCGACAAATACGCCTGCACCGCGTGTCACTCACTCGATGGCAGCCCGATGCCCGGACCCACGTTCAAGGGCCTCTACGGGAGCAAACGCACGTTGGCCGACGGCACGACGGCCGTTGCTGATGACGCCTACCTGCTCGAATCGATCGAGAAACCGAACGCGAAGACGGTCAAGGGCTTCGATCCGCTGATGCCGGAGACCACGATCCCTCCCGCGGAGATGCGCGCGATCATTCAATTCATCAAGACAGTCAAGTAGCTGACCGAGGAGCAAAATGAAATCAGCGGTGCAGCCGTATTCGCGAACGGATGTCGAGCCAGGCCTGACGAAGATCATCCTTTTCGAGATCGTGTTTCCGATGATCCTTCTCATCCTGGGGATCACGATGGGTCTTCTGCAGGTGCTCTTTCGCGCCGGTATCATCAAGTCACAGAGCTTCCTCGGCATCAACTATTACCAGGGGCTGACGCTGCACGGCGCGATCAACGCCATCGTCTTCACGACGTTCTTCGCGGTTGCATTCGGCCACGCGGTCATTCGCTTCTACACCGGCAAGCCGCTCCTCCTCGGCGCCGCCTGGTGGTCGCTGATTCTGATGACCGGGGGCACGATCATGGCCGCGATTCCGATGCTGACCGGCAGCGCCAGCGTGCTCTACACGTTCTATCCGCCGCTGAAAGCCCATCCCGCGTTCTACATTGGGCTCGTCCTTCTCGTGATCGGATCATGGGTCGCCTTCTTCAGTTGGATTCCCGTTTTTCAGAAGTGGAAGCGCGAGAATCCGGCGACGAAGATGCCGCTGGCAGTGCTGGGCGTCTTCGCAACGTTCATCGTCTGGTTCATCGCCACCATCCCCGTCGCGATCGAGATCATCGTCCTCCTCATCCCCTGGTCCCTCGGCTGGACGCAGACCGTGAACGTGCCGCTGGCGCGCATGCTGTTCTGGTTCTTCGGCCACCCGCTCGTCTACTTCTGGCTGTTGCCGGCGTACGTCATGTACTACACGATGCTGCCGAAGCTGACCGGCGGGAAGCTCTACTCCGATTTCGCGGGGCGCTTCACCTTCATGTGGCTGATCGCCTTCTCAGCACCGATCGGCATTCATCATCAATACACGGAGCCGGGCATCAGCACGACGTGGAAGTTCGTCCACGCGTTCTTCACGATGCTGGTGGCGATTCCTAGCCTCGTCACGGCATTCACGCTGGCTGCGTCGATGGAGCATGGTGCGCGGAAGAGCGGCGGCACGGGGCTGTTCGGCTGGTGGAAGAAGCTGCCGTGGCTCGATACCGATCGCTGGATGTTCGCCTATCTCTTCTGCGGCCTGTTCATCTTCATCTTCGGCGGCATCACCGGCATCATCAACGCGTCGTACAGTCTCGACAACGTCGTGCACAACACGGCCTGGATGCCGGCACACTTTCATCAGACGGTTGCAGGGCCTGTGTTTCTGGCATTCATCGGCGGAAGCCTCCTGCTGATCTCGACGCTCGGCGGAAAAGAGATCGCGCTCAAACGGCTGAACGTCTGGATTCCGTATCTCTGGACCCTCGGCATCATGGTCTTCTCGACCGGCCTGTTCATCGGCGGCATCGCAGGCGAGCCGCGCCGGACGAACATGGGCCTGTCGTACACGAATCCCGCTTCGCCGCTTTATCAACCATCGTGGAATGTGGCGAGAGTGGCCGGCACGATCGGCGGCGTGATCATGTTTCTGACGGTGCTGCTCTACTTCGTCATCTTCTTCGGCACGCTGTTGCGAAAGAAATCGTCGGCAGGCGTGCTCGAGCTGCCGGTGACTGAGCCCTATCACGACGAGGACATCGTGGCGCTGCAGAGTCTCCGGCCGTGGCTCGTGGCAACAGTCATCCTGCTCATCGTCGCGTACACGATGCCTTTCGTCGAGCTCGCGAAAGCGCGCTACGAAGGTGCGCCGCGGTACTCCCCTGCCAGTCCTGTCGCACTGCGAAAATGAGACGTTCGTTCGTAATCGCTCTTCTCCTCGCTGGTGCGGCCGTCACGCTACGCGCGGGCGGCCGTGTGAGCGCTGCGCAAGAGTTTCCCGTCGGCGCAACGATTCCGACGATCGACCTGATCGACGACACCGGCCGCACGCGCTCGACCGCCGAGTGGCGCGGTACGCCGACGATCCTCGCGCCGATGTATGCGCGGTGTCCGATTGCTTGCCCCCTCATTGTTCAGGGTCTCAAGAGCGGCACCGCCGAATCATCGGCAGATCCGTCGACCTATCGCGTCGTCATCTTCTCGTTCGATGCGCGCGATACACCCGCTGATCTGCACCGATTTCGCGTACGCCACAACCTCCCCCTCGCCTGGACGGTGGTGATGGCGAAGCCGGCGGATACGCGGCGATTGCTCGACGCGATCGGATACCGCGTCGGCGATGCGAATGGACTCCTGGCTCACCCTAACGTCGTAGTCGCACTGACGCCGGATCTGAAAACGGCGAAGTACCTGGCCGGCACGACGTATCGCGGAGGCGAGATCGATGAAGCGCTCAACATCGCCCGCGGTGGCCGCGACTGGATCGCGCAATCGGGCGGATGGGTGCTGGCCATCCTCCTCCTCGTCTGCGCGCTCTCCGCGGTCCATCTCTTCACGCTCTTCGGAGCTCGTCCGCCTGGAGCGGGACGGCCGTCGATCGCTGCGCCGCCGCAACGTCACAGCAACGCGTGACGTGCGTCAATTCCGAGCGTAACGCGTCGCATCGCCCCGAGGAGATTTCGGGACGCAAGATCGGGACGTAAGGAGACCCGTCATGCGCAAAACACTCTTCTGGTGCAGTTGGATTCTGTTGATCGCGTTGCCGGTGATTTACGGCATCCAGATCTACATTTCGCAAGACCTCCCCGAGGTCCAGCCATGGAAGTGGGCGATTCTCTTTGGCTCCGTGGTGGTCATCTATTTCTCACGGAATACAGATGACGTGCTGAAACACCATCTGGCCTGAACCTCAGTCTCCTCTGGTGCAGGAAAAGCGTTTCACGCGGAGACGCGGAGGGCGCGGAGAGAACCTCTGCGCTCTCGTTTAGCCGCAATCACACAGTACCGAGACAAGCGTACGTATCGATTGGTGACCGCTGACAATTGCGCAATCCCATCACGGACCTATCTTCTGATTGCCGCAGCACGCGGCAATGAAAAACAGGAGGTACACCATGAATTTCCTCACCAGGTTTGAGCGATGGGATCCCTTCGAGGAGCTGCAGACGCTTCGCGGACGGACGGATCGTCTCTGGGCGCAGCTCACCCAGGACAAGACGCCGCTGGCGGATTGGGCGCCGAAGACCGACGTCATCGAAACCACGAATGACATCGTGCTTCGCGCGGAGCTTCCCGGCATGAACGAGAAGGATGTCGACATCCAGATCGAGAACGGTGTTCTCACCATCAAAGGTGAACGGACCGCGGAAAAGGAACTGGAAGAGAAAGGCTATCGCCGCATCGAGCGCGACTACGGCACGTTCTTCCGTTCCTTCACGCTGCCGGTGAACATCGATGCCGAGAAGGCCGCGGCGACGTTCGCCAACGGACTGCTCGAGGTGCAGCTACCGAAGAAGGAAGGAGCGAAACCGAAGACCATCAAGGTCGAACCGAAGAAGCTCCTCACCAAAGCCGCATGAGTCGCTGCGGCAGTTCCGGAGAAGACGCGGCGGCGTTTGCTGCCGCGTCTTTTTTTTGCGAAAGGGTCTTTTTGCGATCGAAACCGAAAGTGACGAGACTTCACCACAGAGACACAGAGAGCACAGAGTGTTTTTCTCTGTGTCCTCTGTGTCTCTGTGGTTCCACTTCCAACTTCGGGTCTTACCCCTCCCATGTGACGTAGAACGCGCAGGAGTGTGACGTACGCGATGGGCATTCGCCTTCGCTTCGGGCAGATTCGCGTTTCATGAGCGAACACGTCATCGACACTGTCCTGCGCGTGCGTGTCGAGCACCGTGCCGGTCAGCTCGCGCGCCTCGCCAACACCATCGCCGAAGCGGGGGGATTGATCGGCGACGTCTCCACGATCCAGGTCGGCGAGACCGCCACTCTGCGCGACGTCACCATCGAGACCATCGACGAAGCGCAGACGATTCATGTCGTCCGCTGCATCGGCGAGATCGACGGTGTCGATGTCGTCGAGTCCACCGACCGCGTCTTCGAAGCGCATCGCGGCGGCAAGCTCCACTCCACCAGCCGCGTGCATCTCGACCAGCTCGCCGACATGCGCAGCATCTACACGCCGGGTGTCGCCCGCGTGTCGCAAGCCATCGTCAAGGATCCGAACCGGGCCTGGGATCTGACGTCGGTCGGCAACTCCGTCGGCATCTTCACCAACGGTTCCCGCGTCCTCGGGCTCGGCAACATCGGCCCGCTGGCAAGCATGCCGGTGATGGAAGGGAAGGCCGTGCTCTACGACGAGCTCGTAGGCATCAGCGCGACGCCGATCCTGATCGACACGCTCGATCCCCTCGAGTTCGTCGAGACCGTGATGCGCGTCTCCCCCACGTTCGGCGGCATTCACCTCGAGGACATCCGCATCCCCGATTGCTACGTCATCGAAGATGAGCTGCGCCGGCGACTCTGCAAACCGGTGATGCACGACGATCAGCACGGCACTGCCACCGTCACGTTGGCCGCGGTCATCAACGCCTGCAAGATCACCGGGCGCGATCTGAAACGCTCGCGCGTCGGCATGATCGGACTCGGGGCAGCCGGCAGCGCCATCGCCATGCTCGCCGTTTCGTACGGCGTCGGCGAAGTGCTCGTCAGCGACATTAACCCTGACGCCGTCAGCCGCGTGCAGCGCGCAGGAGCCATCGCTTCCGATGCCGCCACGATCATGGCCACCGCCGACATCGTCATCGCCGCCACCGGACGGCCAGGCCTCATCGACGCAAGTGACATTCACAACGGACAAGTCATCTTCGCGCTGACGAATCCGAAGCCGGAGATCCTGCCATCCGAGGCGAGGGCGGCGGGTGCGGCGTTCGCGGGGGATGGAAGATCGATCAACAACGCGCTGGCGTTCCCGGGGCTCTTCCGCGGAGCGCTCGAAGCGCGAAGCTGCGCGATTACCACCGAGATGCTGATCGCCGCCGCGGAAACGATTGCGTCGCTAGCCAAGCCCGGCGACGTCGTGCCGTCGTGTCTCGATCGGAACGTTCATCAGGCCGTCGCGGCGACGGTCGCAGAAACTGCCAGGAATGCCGGCCTTGCCGGAACGGCGAAGTTGTAACCACCAACAATCGAAAGGAGAGAGGTTCATGAGCACCGCCACGCTGTTGCTGAAGGGAAAAGAATACGAGCTCCCGGTGATGGAAGGATCGGAAGGTGAGACCGCGATCGACATCACCTCACTCCGCACGAAGACGGGCGCGGTCACGTTCGATCCGGGCTATGGCAATACCGGTTCGTGCGCCAGCGCGATCACGTTCATCGATGGCGAGAAGGGCATTCTTCGCTATCGCGGCTATCCGATCGAAGAGCTGGCCGCCAAAGCCACCTTCGTCGAAGTCTGCTATCTGCTGATTCACGGGACGCTTCCGTCTCCCCAGGAGCTGGACGCGTTCAATGAAAAGCTGACGCGGCACAGCCTCATCCACGAAGACATGAAGAAGTTCTTCGAAGGCTTCCCGCCGTCCGCGCATCCGATGGCGATTCTCTCGGCGATGATCGCGTCGCTCTCCGCCTACTACCCGGAAAACGACAATGAACTGAACATCATCCGCCTCCTCTCGAAAGCGAAGACGATCGCCGCGTTCTCGTACAAGAAGTCGATCGGCCAGCCTTTCATCTACCCGCGCAATGACCTCAGCTACACGCAGAACTTCATGCACATGATGTTCGCGGTGCCGGCGGAAGGCTACAAGGTGACCGCGGCCATCGACCGCGCGCTCAACCTGCTGCTGATCCTGCACGCCGACCACGAGCAGAATTGCAGCACATCCACCGTGCGCATGGTCGGCAGCAGTGGCGCGAATCTCTTCGCGTCGATCTCCGCCGGAATCTGCGCGTTGTGGGGACCGCTGCACGGCGGCGCCAACCAGCAGGTCATCGAGATGCTGCAGCAGATCCGCGAGTCCGGCCAGAGCGCCAGGACGTTCGTGGAGCGCGCCAAGCAGAAGGACTCCGGCTTCAAGCTGATGGGATTCGGCCACCGCGTCTACAAGAACTTCGATCCGCGGGCCACGATCCTCAAACGCGCCGCCGACGACGTTCTCTCCGCCCTCGGCAAACGCGATCCTCTCCTGCAGACGGCGACGGAGCTCGAGCAGATCGCGCTGTCGGATCCGTACTTCATCGACCGCAAGCTCTATCCCAACGTCGACTTCTACAGCGGCATCCTCTACCGCGCCATGGGCATCCCCACGAACATGTTCACCGTCATGTTCGCCCTCGGCCGCCTGCCGGGCTGGATCGCGCAGTGGAAAGAAATGGTCGACGACGACAAGACCAGGATCAACCGCCCGCGCCAGTTGTACGTTGGAAGCAAGGTTCGCGAGCTGAGCGAAGTGAACGAAGAGCTTGTTTTGACGACTGCGTAACTTCTCTGCTTAGAACAGCCCCCTCATCCGCCTTCGGCACCTTCTCCCCCACAAAAAGCGTGGGGGAGAAGGACGCTCGATTGGGAGGGCGTGCCGAAGAACACGTGCTCAGCGCGCAGACACTCAACTCAGTGTTCACTCATACAACAGAGGAGTGACGCCTCTCCTTGTTCGCGGCGACGACAGGACGTATTCACATGACAGGTCCCGAATGGAGGTACCGATCATGTTGGTCAAAGAAGTCATGACACCCGCTCCCGTCTGCTGCACTCCCGATACGAAGATCGATCAGGTCGCCACACTGATGCTCGATCACGACTGCGGCATCGTCCCTGTCTGCAAAGATTCGAAGCTCGTCGGTGTGATTACCGATCGCGACGTCACCTGCCGCGCCGTGGCGAAAGGCATGTACCCCGCCGCCGTTGCGGTCCGCGACGTGATGACGAAGACCGTCTTTACGATCCATCAGGATGAGGAAGTCGACGCAGCGATCCAGTTGATGGAAGCCAGGCAGGTCCGCCGCCTGCCGGTCGTCGACGACGCCGGCCATGTCGTCGGAATCGTCGCCCCGTCGGATCTCGCCCCCACCTTCGCCTCAACCAACGTCGCCGACTTTCTCCTCGCGGTGTCGTACTGGAGCCGGAGGCCGGCGGCTGCGCCGGCAGTTTCGTAGAAGCGGTTACCACAGAGACGCAGAGGTCACGGAGGTCACTCTGCGATCTCAGTGTCTCTGTGGTTCATTGCTTTTCGGCGCTTCGAAAACCAGCGTCTGCGCGATGCCGGCGATGATCGCATCGCGGTCGATCGGTTCATCAGGCGTTCCTCCGTCAGACGCGAACCCGATGATGCGCCCGGAGGGCTCTTTCATCACGACTGATTCGTTGTCGCGCGTGGAGAGGCCCGACTCGTTTTCGCGCAGCGTCGACACGTCGCGGATGAACCCGCGGAAGGTCGGACGCACGACGAGTCCGGAGAAGCGGCCGGCTGAGTAAGGCTCCGCTTCCGAGAATCCGAACCGGCCGGGGATGCCGAGCCTGCCGCCTCCTTCCTCGAATTCGTTCTCGAATCCGGCCCCATCGAGCGCATCCTCGAACGACGTGCCTGCACCAAAGATCATAAGCCACACGGGTGGATCGCTCGCGTCCCATCGCGACCTTTTCGCTCGTGCGCTCCAGCCCTCGGGCCGCAACGCGACGCGGCATTGGATGTCCGTCTCATCGGGATAGTCGGGCGACACCTTTTCGACAGCGGTCCACTTTGCCGGCAGAACGAACGAAACGCCGCAACGTTTGACCGTACCGGCGAAACCCGTATGCGCGATCAGCGCAATCGTTACTGCGATTGTTGCCCGCAATTCTCCTCCGCGTCCCCCGCGTCTCCGCGTGAAACAGGTTTACGGCGAAACAATAACCTGCCCCGACATCGCCGGCTGATGCATCGTGCAGTAGAACGGAAAAACGCCCGCATCGTGAAACGTCATCACGAAGGACGTCTTCGATAGCGGCGGAAACTTCGTCTGCAACAGGACCTTGTTCGCCGGATCGGTGAGCATGAAGTCGTGCTCGTCGTCCGGCTGCAGGTTCCAGAACACGATCTCCGTCGGTTGATCGCGCCGCACCGCAAACACCTCGGGTGAGAACGCGTACACCTCGCCGAACTTCTTCACCGTCTCTGCCGGCCCCGTCTCCTTGATGGCCACACCGATCGTCAGCACGACGATCCGCGCCGCAGCCTTCCCGCTCCGCGCGATCGTCACACCGTGCTGGTGCGTATCGCGGCAGGCGAACATAAGCAGCGAAAGCAGCGCGATCCGTTTCATCAAAACCATAGTAACGCCGCGTCCTCCGCGTCTCGGCGTGAACCATTCTCATGCGAAAAAAGCCGAACCGACCGGCACGATAGGAACGATCACTGCATCCCACGAAACGAGGAGGTGTTCGATGACCATGAATCCCGTAGTCCACTTCGAAATGCCCGCCGAAGACCGCAAACGAATGGCCAATTTCTACCAGAAAGCGTTCGGCTGGCAGGCGCAATTGCTCGGCCCCGACATGGGCGACTACGTTGTCGTGACGACGACCGAATCCGACGACAACGGCCCGAAGAAAGCCGGCGCCATCAACGGCGGCTTCTATCCGAAGAGCAGCGAAAGGCCCGCGCAGTATCCAGCGGTCGTGATTGCGGTCGACGACATCCAGCAATCAATGAAGACCGTCTCCGACGCCGGCGGCAAAGTCCTCGGCGATCCAATGGACATTCCCGGCGTCGGCAAATACGTGGCCTTCTTCGACACCGAAGGCAACCGCGCCAGCATGCTGCAGCCGCTCGAGCGCATGTCCGTGCGGCCGAAGTCGAAGTGAGTCGTCTCTCGCGCTCCGCGTGAAATCACACTTTCAGATTTCACGCGGAGACGTGGAGAACATCACACCACCGTCCGGCTGAAGTGAAAGGCGAGCACGTGCATCCGTTCCCGGAAATAGAACCGGTGGGCATCGGCGCGGTGTACCGCGGAATCAAGCTCCACGACGCTGCAGCTGCTGCGGCGGGCCAGGTCGTAGCACCAATCGAGCGGTTGCTTTCCGTATCCTTTCGATCGCGCGTCGGCGGCGGAGATCAGATCATCCACTTCGAGCATCGGACCCGTGCGCAGCATGTCGATGATGCGATACCCGGCCACTGCCTGAATGCGATCGTCCGCGGTCAGGTAGGCAAGACGATATCCCTGCGTCTCCATCTTTCGGACGAGCCGCACAAACTCCGCACGCTGCACATGCGGACGAAGCAGCGACATGACAGGAAAGCAGGAGTCGATCTCAGCGTCGGACTCGGCAACCTTGATTACGTCATTCATTGCCGAAGTCTAACTTGTAGTGCCGGCATTGACCGCGGAGGCACGGCCTCTGCTATACAAGCGACATGACGATCAAGAGATTGGACCACGCCAGCGTCGCCGTCGACGATCTGACAGCCGCGATCGTGTTGGGCACGGGCCTCGAGCTGACGAAGTTTACCAATCCGAAGCTCATCGAGATCGAATCGGCGATCTCACCGCCGAACTCGCTGGGCCTCCGGAGCGTCATGTTTACGGTCGAAAGCGTCGACGACACTGTCGCGCGCCTACGGCGCCGAGCTAGCTAGTTGTGATGTGGCCCAATACGAAAAACAAGTACAGACTCTGCTGCATGCGAAGCCCTGCGGGCATCATCGTCGCGTTGGCCGAGGAGCTCTTCTGAAACGTTGACCGCCTTCGGAGAAACAAGGGGCGCCTTAGGCGCTCTCTCGACTCGACTCCCGTGGCTCGCAAATGACTCGGACGTCAAACATACGAAGGTGTGACCCTGGTGTGACCCCACTGGAGCGACGACACGCTATTGCTCTCCGAGCGGGGCGCTATTTGGCGTTCGGCTTCCGCGGGGGGGGGGGGACTGGAACGCTCGCCAACCGAATGCAACCAAAACTGCCGGTCCGATCTCGGGCGCAACACTCGCCACTAGCCGGCCATAAACCCACCTAGGTCCACTTTGAAAGCCGTTGCGGAAAAACTCCGCGCTACGGTCTACCGGCCTTAGTAAGACGATCCGCAAGGTGGTTGAGTCTCGCGCCAATTTCACGGAGATCGAACTCGCGCTCCTCGGACAAAAACTGCACCCTGATAGGATGCTTGCACTTCGGTTTTATGCCAGTGAGTGGTTCACAGCGTAATATTCGACCTAACGACCTGACGTCGCGCACCGAACGCAGGAGTGTCTCTTGCTTGGTCCAGTCAACTAGCGCTCGAAGAGAAGTCGCGTGAAGCGCAACAGCAACTGGGCATCGTTTTGAAACGGCATAAACTGAATACGCTTGCCGAAACCGCCGACGGCGAATAGCAATAATCGCAGGCTCTATTGCCACCATGACCACGAACACTACGAGTGCCGTTAGCCAACCGCGACTACCCCATAGACCGACGAGTGAGATATCCAAAATCATCATTCCGAACATCACGCCAGTCGCCAGAAACACTACCCCCTTTGCAACCTGACCGGGCCTTCGCATCTCACTCGACAGCCCAACCATCGCCTTAAGGCAAGCTCGAGGGCTAATGTGTTTACCGGAAGCGCGAGAGCTGTACTGCGCTAACACGACGAGGCCCACGAGACCATAGATCAATGCGATCGCCGACGTGAAGTGCACCGCGCTGGCAATCGTCGCGCCGCCGCGCATACGCCAGCAAATACCAACAACCACAACCGCGCACGCAGATACAGCGACAATTGCGTTAAGCACCGCCATCTCTGTCATCACTTGCTCGGCGCGGCGTCGCGCAGCCCGTACGGACTTGTCCAACAAGACGGTGATCAGCGCCAGCAGCGCCACGTTCGGCCAAAACATCGGTATTGTACATAAGATCATGCGTCGGCGCAGCCGTTTACAGTTACTAACAATGAACGCGGCGCGTACCGACTGCGGAAGACGTGCGGCCAGCGCTTCGAGGCGGGTTATCTCACTATCGTTTTCCGCATCGAGAGTATCATCACTCAGGCGCCTTTGAATCCATCGCGACAATTCCGGCGGAATATTCGACAGAAAAACCGTCTTGCGCAGAGCAATATCAAGAGTGTCATGCGAGCCACCGCGCACAGTTTCAACTAGTATTTCTGTGAGCAACTCCGGCGGCAAGAGACCAGCGATTCGAAGCACATTCCGACGATCCATAAAATCGCCGTCATGCCAGCGTGGCATTAGAACAGCAGCAACTGCCGCCCGAAGATCTGCCGGGACATCATTTGGTCGACCCGCAAGACCTTCCTCCAGAAGACCGAGCAGTCGCGGAATCGCATCATCCCAACGATGGTAAACGGCGGTGCTTCCGTATTCAGGCAGAACAGCAACATACGATTGCCGCTTGTCGTACTCCTTTAGTAGGTCAATGGCGCCACGGATCAGAGACTGGAGCGTTTCGACTGGCTGCGTTTGCAGGAAAGTGACCGCATATTCACGCCACCGTGTTTCGGTTAGGAGACGTTTCGGCGCGATGTAATCTGGATTTGCAGCAAGAAATTGGACAAACAAAGTTTCTTGATATCGTCTGTGAGCGAACGTGAAACGTCTATCGCCAATTCTCGCCTCAGGAACGTCAGATCGTCCGATCTTTACGTCCACGAGAGCCCCGATTACATTGTCGATGCTTCCGCCGGGGACATCCGAGTCCGACAACGCTAACCGAATATCTGTAATCGTTGGAGCAAGGCTCAAATCCTGTTGCTCGGCAAACAGCCGTGCGAGTGTGCTAGCACCTTGCAAGAGCTGTCTGGTCGTAAGCGCGTACTTCATGCCGACGTGGTCGGCGTCACGCTCGGCTAGTCGCACGATGTGACGCTCTAATACCTCCTGGTCATTTCGTGGAAGTGCATTCGCGTCACGGACAAAGCGACAGAGGAGTGTGAGATACATCGGGTTCTGAAGCATCGTGGATTCGGAAGTTGCAATGTGTTGCATTACCATCCGACGCCTTTCGGATGGTAGATACGAATTCGCCACGAGCAATGCCTGTTTATCCTCATTCATTGCCAGAATTCGCAAGCGATGCCATCCGAAATTGCGCGGGCCTTTGAACTCGCGTGAAGCAACAACGCCTCGGCAACTGCCCATCGTGGAGAGGAATTGGCGAATTGCTTCAGAGTAAAGGGTGGCGGCGCGGCTCCCGGAGGGAGAATGAAGAACAGCTGGAATTTCGTCGAATGAGTCAAAGAGGAAGAGCCACGAGCCATCGTCGCGGTGCTTTGCCCAATTGTCACGGATGTATTCCGCGGTATCTGCGTCGCCACGGCGCACGTTTTCAAGGACGAAAGCCTTGATGTAGTCACTGTTGGGGTCACCGGACGTCGGTGATGGCAACTCCTTTAGATTGACATACAATGGAATTGTCACCATTTTGGCTTTGGAAGTGAGCGCAGATTCGGCGAGTTGGTGCGCCAGATGGCGCAGAGCGATGCTTTTGCCGCTGCCGGGCTCGCCGATAAGAAGCAAAAACTGCTCAGCGCTAGATTCGATCGCTCGTACCAGTGAAGATACTCTTCGTAAGCCTTCCGAGGCTCGTCGGATGATGCGGTCGAAATTTGTCGCGTAGAACCGGCCTTCGGCTTCGATCTGCGCCTCTAGGTCGGTATAGAATTGATCATTCCAGTTCTCTACCTTCGCCATGTTGGAGAGATCACTGCTTAATACCCTAGCGAATCGCTGTCGTCGGTTAAGCTGGGCGCGCTCTTCCTCTGTCAGGCGTCGAACCTTCCAACCTAGACCAGTCCAATAGGTTTTCAACTGGACAAGCAGTTCGAGTACGCCGCGAATCAGGCGCAGCAGGCTGTAAACTACTACGACCCAGATGACCCCGCGGGCGAGCCACGCTTCGGGGGTGTTCCAATGCTTGAACTCGACTAGCCATTCGATAAAACGTTGCGCAGCCGGCAACCACCCCGTCAGATCAGCAGGCAAAGCCACACCGGGGGCATCGGTTTTCTGCATGAAGCCTCCCAAACCACACTTCAGTAGCGATTGATCTGCTTAGTGTGACCGAGCGCGACGTTGGTGACAAGCACTTAGTTTGTGTGAGTCAGGTGTGTGCAATGCCCATGGAAGACAGCGGTGAGCCGAGAGCGCTTGTTGGCGTGTCTACCCTGAGGGAGCCAGTTTAGCCGATCATCCCTTTGTTGCCTCAGAGCCGCTTCGCGTGAAGAAGTTGACATCACCCATGTCGGTGACGTTCTCCCGACATGCACACCTGTGATTTTCCGTACGTGGGTACGGTGACCGGCTGGACAGCTTTCTGTCCGCGGCGAATCCAGAGTGTCTCCATCGATGCGCGACGGCGTTTGCCTTCATGGCCCGCTGTGATCGCCATCCTCCGGAACGAACAAAAGGAGAAAGGTCATGGAGACAGGGAAACATCGTCATCACCGCATTCTGCTCGTATTGCTGGCGGGGATTCTGATTCTGGGAGTCGCGGGCGGCGCATGGGCCGCTGCACCCGTTACCGTCACCACCGCAATCACCGGCGATCCTGTGCCGGGTGCGACGGTCACGGCGAAAGCCAACGTCGTCATCAACGACGGATCGTCGCTCGTCAGCATCAAATGGACCCAGAACGGCGGCCCGGCGGCAACGCTCAGTAACACAGGCACCGACACCGTCACCGTCGCGCTTCCCGATAGGAAAGTCTTCCGCGAGGCGCTGCTGACGGCATTGGAAGAGGCGCCGATCGCTGACTCGCAGTATCCGGCCAATATCCCGGTCACCCCGTTCGAAGGCGGCCTTCAGAACCGCTTCACGGTTGCCTCGGTATCGCCGCACGCGCTGGCCGATTCCGCGGCCGTCAAGTTCGACGTCACTGTGACGACGACCTCGGGTACCTATCACTTCGCCGCAACGGTCGCGGGCAACACGCCGTGGTCGACTGCCACCGGTACACGCAACGTCCCCATTCTGCTGCCGGTGCTGCTGCACGGCAAGACGCAGGCGCAGTACAACTGGTCGCTCTCCGGTCCCACCGGATCGACGGCCACGCTGCTCGATCCGACGTCGCAGAACCCCGAGTTCACGCCCGACGTCGCCGGCACCTATCAGCTCACCATTCTCGACCTGGCGACCGCGAAGCCGGTCACCATCACCGTTCACGCCGGCACATGGAAAGGCATCATCACCGGACAGGATGCGACAGGCCGTCCCGTGGCCGATGCCGCGTGCATGGGATGCCACGTCAAGAACACGCCGCACTTCGATCTCTTCACGCCGTGGGCGAAGTCGGGCCACGCCGAGATCTTCACGCAGAACGTCACCACGCCGGCCGGTCACTACTCCTCCTCGTGTCTTTCCTGCCACACCGTCGGCTTCAACGCCAAACCGGTGCAGAACAACGGCATCGATGAAGCGTCCGACTGGAAGGCATTCCTCGCCACCACCTTGCTCACCGTCGGAACGCCAACGAACTGGACGACGATTCTCGCCAACTACCCCGCCACCGCGCGCATGGCGAACATCCAGTGCGAAAACTGTCATGGACCGCAGGACAGCGTGGCCCACATGAAGAAAGACGGCTCGCGCATGTCGCTCTCGTCCGACGTATGCGGCTCCTGTCACGGAGAACCGACACGTCACGGGCGTTACCAGCAGTGGCAATTGTCGAAGCACGCCGACTTCCCGACCGCAGTGGCCGAGGGGATGGATCCCACGTGTTCGAAATGCCATAGCGCGCAGGGATTCGTAGCCTGGCAGGACACCGGATTCAGCACCGCCAATCTGAACGTCACCTGGACCGCGGACGAAGTCCAACCGCAGACCTGTGCGGCCTGCCACGATCCTCATGACGTCGGCACCACCTCGAGCGACAAAAACACCAACGCCAAAGTCCGCGTAACGGGCACCACGCCCCTGCTGATGGCAGGCTTCAAAGCAACGAGCGTCGGTACCGGCGCGGTCTGCATGACCTGCCACAACGGCCGCCGGGACCTTCGCGACGACTCACACTTCACCGTCGCCGACGCCACGCGCGCGCCGCACGAAGGGCCGCAGGCCGACATCGTGATGGGCCAGAACCTCTACTTCACGAAGGTCGGTACGCGCGGACTTCACTCGATGATTCAGGACTCGTGCGTGTCGTGTCACATGGAATCGACCGATCCGCCAGCCGCGCTCGCGCTCCAGAATGCCGACGGCTCCTACGTTGGCACCAACCACGCGTTCGCCGCCAGCGACACGATCTGCAACAAGTGCCACACCAACATCACCAAAGACACCGTGCAGGCGCCGGTGCAAGCGAAGATGGATACGCTCAAGGCCCAGATGGAAACCGCCATCAAGAACCTGATGGTCACCCAGATCCGCGCCGGAAACTCCATCGACCTCAATGGCCTCAAGACGATCAAGAACGCCTCCGACATCTCCGGCGTCGAATTCATCTCCAGCCACGGCCGCCAGGGAGTCAACGTTACGCTGACCGGCGGAACGAAAGTCAGTGACCTCTCGCTGGCCACGGTGAAGATCGTTCGTCCGGGCGGCACAGCCGTCGAGCTCTACTCGGTCGCCGATCCGTCGATCGCCAAGGCTGGTTGGAACTACTTCATGGTGCTGGCCGACAAGAGCATGGGCGTTCACAACCCGGCCTTCGTCAATTCAGCACTCGACATCTCGAACTTCGCCGTCAGCTCGTTCAACGCCTCGGCCACCGCAACACCAGGCCCCGGCAGCGTGAACAACAGCGCGATCGGCGGCGGACTCGGCAACGGTGCAGGAGCCGTCTCCTGCAAGAGCAACTACGTCTACTGGAGCGAGATGGTCGGCCACACGGCAGGCCAGGCCGGCAGCCAGTGGCGCACCGATCTCGTGGCGCGCAACCTCGAGTCGTCGACCGCGTCGCTTCGTTTCATCCTTCACCAGGCCAGCGGCGATCTCGAAGCCACCGGCACGGTCAACGGCAATTCGCAGAAGGCCTTCGAAGACCTGACTGCGATCATGGGACCGAGCAACATCGGCGCGCTGGAAGTCTGCTCCGACCGTCCGCTGCTCGTGGCCACCCGCATCTTCAACCAGGCCGACAACGGCACATACGGCCAGAGTTACGACGGCCGCGTCGCCGACCTCGGCTACACCGTCGGCCAGACGATCAGCCTGATCGGACTCCGCCAGAAGACGGACGCTTACCGCTCGAACCTCGTCGTCACCAACGGCGGGAAAACGGAAGCGCAGGTCGCGATCAATCTGTTCGATGCGAATGGCAAGTCGCTCACGAGCTACAACCTGACCGTTCCGGTTGGCAGCGGCGTGCAGGATCTCGAGCCGTTCAAGAACCGGGCGAACGCGCCGGACCTCGATTGGGGCTTCGCGACCGTCACCGTGCTGAAGGGAACGAACGTTCTCTCCTCGGCATCTCTGATCGACATGAAAACCAACGACCCGACCACGATCCCGGCCAAGCAGTGATCGTCGTCATATAGCTTTGTGAAGGTGGCGGCTTCGGCCGCCACCCTTTTTTTTGTAGGCTCAGATTGCGCTGCCTGGCATTCCAGCAGCATGATGCTCAACTGAATTGAAGGAGAAACAGATGAATCGAAAATTACTGTCCATCATGATCCTCGCCCTCCTCGTCGCCTCGGTGTCATTCGCTGCCGGCCCCGGCGCGGCCGACACCTACAAGTCAAAGTGCGCGACCTGCCACGGCCCCGACGGCAAAGGCGCCACCTCGATCGGCAAGTCGATGAAGATCCGCGATCTGAGCTCGGCCGACGTGCAGAAACAGTCCGATACCGACCTGCAGAAGATCATCTCGGACGGCAAGGGCAAAATGCCCGCGTACAAAACCAAGCTGAGCGTTGCTGACGTCAGCTCGCTGGTCGCCTTCATCCGCGGCCTGGCCAAGCACTGAGCAGAACCAATTCAACCACAGAGACATAGAGGTCACAGAGAAACCCTCTGTGATCTCAGTGTCTCCGTGGTGAATGGTTTTCTGAGCCCGTGCGCAACATCACATGATCGTGTGTTGCGCGACATGTGCGGCCGGTCCACCCCGACGCGATCATTCTTCGCATGGCGAACCAAGCGAAGCGTCTGCACACCAAAGCAATTCATGGCGGTCTCGATCCGGCGGCGCATCGCGGCGCGGTATCGGTGCCGATCTATCAGAGCTCGACCTTCGCCTTTCCCACCGCCGAAGAAGGCGCCGCCCGTTTTGACGGCACCTCCGACGGCCCGATCTACACGCGGATGGGGAATCCCACCGTGCACGCGCTCGAAGAATGCGTCGCCGATCTCGAAGGCGGATGCGGCGCGGTCGCCACGGCCACAGGCATGGCTGCCATCAGCACCGTCTTTCTTGCCCTGTTGCGAGCCGGCGATCACGTCGTCGCCACCGATCCGCTTTACGGCGCTTCCCGCGGCTTGCTCACGCGCTACTTCTCGCGACTCGGCGTAACGTCGACCTTCGTGCCGGCCACCGACGCGGCGGCGCTGACCGCGGCGATTCGTCCCGAAACACGTCTCATCTACGTCGAGACGCCAGCCAATCCGACGCTCGATCTCGTCGACCTCATCGCCGCCTCCGCCACCGCGCGCGGCGCCGGCATTCCGCTCGTCGTCGACAACACCTTCGCCGGACCGTACTTGCAGCGTCCCATCGAGCTCGGCGCGGACGTCGTTCTGCACTCGGCCACCAAATCGCTGAACGGCCACAGCGACGTCATCGCCGGCGTCGTCGTCGCGCGCGATCCGTCGATGCTGAAGACGCTGCGCGACGCCGCGATCATGTTCGGCCTCACCATCGACCCGCATCAATCATGGCTCCTCCTGCGCGGCATCCGCACCCTCGGCATGCGCGTCGAGCGTGCGCAGACGAACGCCCTCTCCATCGCCCGCTGGCTCGAAGATCACGATCAGGTGGCGTGGGTCCGCTACCCGGGCCTGCCGTCCCATCCGCAGTTCAAGCTCGCGCAGCAGCAGATGGACGGACCGGGATCGATCATCGCGTTCGAAATGCGCGGCGGCGTCACCGCGGGCAGCATCCTGATGAACAGCGTCCGCATGATCACGCTCGCGGTGTCGGTCGGCGGCGTCGAATCGCTGATCGAACATCCCGCTTCGATGACGCACAAGAGCGTGCCTGAGTCCGAACAACGGCGGCAGGGAATCACGGCCGGTCTCGTGCGTCTCTCGGTTGGATGCGAAGACCTCGACGATCTGCTGGCCGACCTCACGCAGGCGATGGCGCACGTCACCGCCGCGGTCGGCTGATCGATTCTGATCTGCGTCCCATCTGCGTCATCTGCGGATGAACCCTTTGTCCGCAGATGACGCAGATGTACACAGATCAGAGACATCACATCGCCATGCGACGGCCATCACGCATCGCTGGATCGCTGTACGCGTAATCGTATCGAGTCCGTCTTCTCGTTGAAGCAGAGAGACAACCGAAAGGAAGAAACGATGAACAAACGATGGATTCCACTCATGGCAATCGCGCTGCTCGTCGCAGCAATCGCTTCGGCACAACTGGCAGGCGCGCCACCGCAACGCGGTGGACGGATGGGCGCCCTGCTCGTGCAGGTTCTGCAGCCGACGCCCGATCAGCTCGCAACCTGGAAGCAGTTGCGGGAAGCGCAGGCAACGGCGATGAAGCCGCTCGTGCAGAACGCGCGCGACCTCCGCGACCAGCTCGACACCGCGATGAAGGCCACACCTCCTGATCCGGCCACGGTCGGTAAACTGACGCTGTCCCTTCGCGCGGCGCGCCAGGCCATCCGGGCACTGGCCGGCGATTCGGAAGCAAAATTCGTCGCCACCCTGACGCCGGACCAGAAGACGAAATTCGAAGCGCTGCAGGCAGCCGGCAAGGCGTTCCGTCATCCGCACGCGATGGGCGGGATGGGCCAGCGGTAGCGTTCCATACCGGCTCGGCACCGAAGAGCTTTCCCCGGTGCCGGGCCCAATCAATGTTTCAAATACACGCGGCCACCGTTTGACGCGCCGACACGTTCGCAACACGTGGCGAGTTGCGACATCACCGGTGCGTCATCGGGAACATGCCAGAGGAAGACGTAAGGCACGCGGGCGAGGTATGCGGTGAGATCGACTTCGCTCGCCCTCGGGCCGGCTGTGTTCGTGTCGGGTGGCGCGATGCCGGATCGGTATCGGATGGGAAAGAATCCGGCGGCGGCTTCGTAATTGGCGATGTCGACGGAGCCCTTCTCGATCGCCGCGTAATCGATGGCGTGCATCTGCACGGCAACGAACGATCCGTGCGGACGGACCTCGCGAATCAGAGGAACGAAAGCCGTCCCGCGCCCGATCGCATCCGCGCTGCGTACAAGCTCCGTCACGCGCCGCGAGAGGCCGCGGTAGCGCCGAACGAGATATCCGGTGTATGCGACGGAAACTACGGAAAGCACGATGACCAGTGCGATCGTGGCTCGTCGCGGCAGGCGTGGTGCCAGCCAGGCGATCGGCGAAAGGACGACGAAAAGCGCCATCCGCTCCATGATCATCGTCCCTCCCGACGATGCTGCCGGAGCGCGCGCGTAGACGACAACGAGGGCGAGCGTGACGAGGATGAACGCATCTCCTTCGCTCCAACGCCATCGCCGGCGAATCAGAGTAATGATGATCAACCCGGCCAGAGCGAGGAAGAGCGCGAAGCCGAGCTTCGCTTGAAACTCGTCGAACGTGAGCAGCACCCACATCCTCATGATGTAGCTGAAGAGACCGGCCGCGCTGACCGGCGCCCGCGCCAGCGAAACGCCTTGCACGCGAAAGAACCACGCCAGCAGCGGCAGAACCGGAAGCAGCGCAACGAGGTGCCGCGCGTGGATCGCAAGCGGCCGGCCACGCAACGTCGCCAGCCAGAGAATGCCGATCGATCCGATCGCGAGGACCGTCGACATCGGATGCGAGAAGTAACAAAGGAGCAGCAGGCCAGCCACGACGGCGATCGTGCGTGCGTCCGGAGTGTCGCGGCGCTTCCACCAGACGGCGAGCACGAGAAAGTAGAGGGCCGCGCTGATGCAGAAGTTGTAAAAGCCCTGCTGCAGAAGAAGGTTGTACGCGAACGGAAACGCCAGGAAGGCAAACAGCTGACGCGATTCATCGGCCGCGCCGGCGTATCTCCAGATCGCGTAGAGAAAGAGGAGCACGATGCCGCTGACGAGGAGCTTTTCAGCGATCAGCGGCGGCACGACCATCATCAACAGCGCCATCACCGCGTGTCCGAGCCAGTTCGGAAGCGGCCTCCAGTCGATGGCATACCAATCCGCGACCGGACCATGACTTCCCCTCACGAGCTGCTGCAGAACCCACGAGTTGTAAAGGTGGGAAGGACCATCCGAGGTCGGCAAGTAAGACGCGCTCCAGATCGGAGCCAGAGCCAGAAGCGCGAGACCGAAGTAGAGGCGGCGCAGCATGCCGCCTCTCATCGCTCCGGCAGCGCCGCCGCTGCCTTCTCAATCACTGTCTTCAGGATCGAACGGTGGCAGTTGTTCTCGTCCTCGCAGAAGCATCCGATGGAGATCGCCGTCTGTTGCGCCAACGCCGCAAGCAGCAGCACCGAGTACCGCGCCGCAGGATCGCTCTCCAACTCGCGCGCGTAGCGCTTCTGAAACGTCCTCATCGACGCAGCATCGTTGGCGATGTCGTGCTTCTTCACCCAGGCCAGCAGCTCGCGCGACGGCGCGACAACGGGAAACCAGACGTCGAAGAAATCGAGCCGCGCGTAGTCTTCCTTGCGCACGCCGCGCGGTGGAAATCGGACGGTACCGATCCGAAGCCCTTCGCCCGGCTTTCGAGGCGAGCCTGCCTGATACGTCCGCAACGACATCGCGAAAAACTAGCACAGCTCCCTGGTGATCGTGCGCACAGTCCGATGTGGCGTGCGATGCGGCGGCAATCCGCGGCCGCAGCAATCATCAGTGAAGGGGAGAACTCCTATGAGCACCACCTTTGCGGCCGAAGAAGAAGTCATCCGAACGACGCACGTCGAAACGATGCGAGCTGCGGTGTTTCACGGCGTCGATGACATTCGCGTCGAGGATGTCCCGCGGCCGCGCGCCGGCGTGGGCGAAGCCGTTATCCGCGTCACGATGACCACGATCTGCGGCACCGATCTGCACATCCTGCGCGGCGAGTATCCCGTCAAACCGGGCCTCATCGTCGGACACGAACCGGTCGGCGTGATCGAAGAGCTCGGCGCCGGCGTGACCGGCTACAAAATCGGCGACCGCGTCATCGTCGGCGCCATCACACCGTGCGGCCAGTGCAATGCCTGCCTCTCCGGCAACCTCTCGCAGTGCGGACATGGCAGCGGATACGAAGCGATCGGCGGCTGGCGTTTCGGCAACACGATCAACGGCGCGCAGGCCGAGTATCTCCTCGTGCCGAGCGCGCAGGCCAACCTGGCGAAAATCCCGGATGGCGTGACCGACGACCAGGTAGTGCTTCTGACCGACATCGCGTCCACCGGCATCAGCGGCGCGGAATCGGGCGGCGTCAAAATCGGCGATTCGGTCGCCGTCTTCGCACAGGGCCCAATCGGTCTCTGCGCCGCTCTCGGCGCCAAGCTGATGGGCGCCGCCGTCGTGATCGGTGTTGACGGCGATGATAATCGAATCGCCACCGCGCGAAAAATGGGCGTCGACATCGTGCTCGACTATCGCACCACCGACGTCATCGCAGAAATCCGCAAACTCTCCGGCGGCGGTGTGGACGTCGCCATCGAAGCCCTCGGCACGCAAGCAACCTTCGAGAACGCACTGCGGGTGCTCAGACCGGGCGGAACACTGTCGTCAATCGGCGTCTATTCGCATAATCTGCAAGTCCCCTACGACGCCTACGCCGCCGGCCTCGGCGACCACCGCATCGTCACGACCCTCTGCCCGGGCGGCAAAGAGCGCATGCGCCGCCTCATCGAGATGGTCCGCCGCGGCAAACTCGACCTCACTCCCCTGCTCACCCACCGCTTCAAACTTGCCGATATCAACGCAGCTTACAAACTCTTCGGCGAGCGCGCGGATGGGGTGATGAAGGTTGTGATCACGCCGTAACCCGCCTTTCGCTCCAGTCGTTAACCAGAATCTGGTTGCTGATAACCAGAATCTGGTTGTTCATAACCAGAATCTGGCTGTTGATAACCAGAATCTGGTTGTTGATAACCAGAATCTGGCTGTTGATGACCAGAATCTGGCTGTTGATGACCAGAATCTGGCTGTTGATAGCCAGAATCTGGTTGTTGATGACCGGAACTTGGTTGTTGATGACCAGAATCTGGTTGTCGTTAGCCAGATTTTGGGAACGACGAAGACGATTTCGATGACGAAATGACAAAATTGGTGTTTATGTTTGTAAAATCTTTGTAAAATCTTTTCTGAGTTTCCACAATTGGGCGAAAAACGAGCGAGTTTCGCCAACCTCATGCGTCTAAGAGATGTGAAGGAAAAAAACGTGGCAACCGCAGAGAACAGATCCGGCTCCCAAAGGAACGCGAACCATTCGCGGCGAGCCGGGCTGCGCTCGTGCGGATCGGATCGGGACCGGCGCAAGTCGTGGACTCGTCCGTTCCGGCGCACGCGGCGGGCCATCGAATCTTCGCTCGACCTGATCAGCGCCTGCCGCCGCGTCATCGAGGCCACAGAGAGTTTGGCGGCAGAGCGTCCCATCCGGGCAGCGCGCCGGATCCAGATCGCCTCGGGCTGGCTGGACCGGGCCTTGAAACAACTCGACTGCGCAGCGGCTGGTCTGCGTAAGACAAGGAACCGCGCGGCGCAGTCGCCGGAGCTTGCCCTCGACGCGCCGGCAAAGCTGGCCGAGGTGTCCGTACAGTGGATGAAGGCCGCTGGACAACTGGCCGCTTTTTCCAAGCGGCTGGAGGACACCTCGACGTGGCTGTTCGACGGAGTGATGGGCGGCAGCATTGCGATCCCTATCGAGGAGCAGGGTGCGAATGCGGGTAAGCGCGTTCCCATCCGGCTGATTCCGCCGCCGCTGCGGCCACCCAATTGGTTCCCGTTCGAAAGCAACGACGCTCCCTGCATTCCTGCTCGTCGACGGTCTGTTTGTCTGACCGTCGTCGAGGCTTCAAGACGGATCTTCCGAGGCCGTGCTCCTCCGCTCGTTTCAACCTGCTCGCTCTGATCACAGCAGTTTGCAATGAGAGATAAAGGAGAACACATTGTCTACCGAAGTACCCGTTACACCTGAGCAGTCCCACACTGATTCTGCGCAGGCGCGCATCGAAGAGATCCGCGCCATCGTGCAGAAGATTCCGAATCTTGTGATTCCCACTTCCAAAGGGGCCGGCCAGCGGCTGATCGCTACCGCCTCGGTTCCGAAGAAGTTCGTGGAGTTGACGGCCGTTGCCGTCAGAAACAGCGCGCCACTCGTTCGTCAGTCCGGCCAGGATCTGGAGCAGGACCGCGATAGGACGAGTTATGCCGAGGCTTACGCCCCGGTGGCCGATGAGCTGGAAGCACAGGCTCACTTCGTCCGCCACAGCGTGGCCGTGGCAAAAAGCGAGGTGGGGAGCTCCGCGCTCACTACCTACGCCATGGCGCGTCTTCTGGCCAAGCGTCCCGAGACCGCCGATCTCCTTCCCCATGTCGAAGACATGAGCAAGGCACTCGGCCGCCGCGGACGGAATTCCAAGTCCAAGCCGGCCCCGAAGGCGGCAACCCCGGTTACGACTACGGAGACCTCGGCGGTGACGGCATCGTCATCGACGACCAATCCGAAGACCAAGTAACTGGTGTCGTGCAGTAAGAAGTAGTCCGCGCGGGCGCGTCCGAAGGCGCGCCCGCGCATTTCAGCGATAGTCGCCCGATCTGTCGTTCCTTTTCCTTATCAACCTCAACTTCCGTGTTACCGTTTGACTGGATGGAAGTGATCGAAGCGGAGTTCAATGATGGCGTGCTTCGTCCGATGCGCCGCCTACCATTGCGCCCGGGTGAGCGCGTAGGGATCGTTCTCGTGCGCCGCCCGGATCCTTTGCGCTGGGACCTTGCCCGTTTATCGAAGACCAGTCCGGATGAAAACACTCTGACGGAGGCAGGCCTGTCTGAATGGGAATCAGCACTCAGTCATGAGGACCGCAGGTGAAGCGCGGTGAGATCTGACCCCGCGGGCGCGCCCGCGCATTTGTTCCGGAGCAGCTCATTGCCGCCGGATCATTATGTCGCCCATCACCAGCAGGTCCATCTTCGTGCGCAGGAAGCAGTCGAGAGCCTGGGCCGGGGTGTTGACGACCGGCTCGTTCTCGTTGAACGAAGTGTTGAGCACGAGCGGAACGCCGGTGACATCGCGGAAGGCTTCGATGAGATGGTGGTAGCGCGCGTTCTGATCTTCGTCGACTGATTGCAGACGTCCCGATCCGTTGACGTGCGTGACTGCCGGAATCAGCGCCCGTTTCTCTTCGCGGATCTGGTAGACCTGCAGCATGAAGGGGACGTCGTAATCGGTCTCGAACCAGGTGCCGACGGCTTCGCGTAACACCGACGGAGCGAAGGGGCGGAACGACTCGCGGCGCTTGATCTTCTTGTTGAGGATGTCCTTCATGTCGGCGCGGCGCGGATCGCAGACGATGGAGCGGTTGCCGAGGGCGCGCGGGCCCCACTCCATGCGCCCCTGGAACCAGCCGACCACGTCGCCTTCCGCGATCTGTGCGGCGGTGCGGCGGCAAAGTTCACGTTCGTCGCTAACGCGCTCGATCGTGCAGCCGGCGGCGTCAAGATCGGCGCGCCGCGCTTCGATCGATTCGTCGATGGCCACGTCGTCGTACTCCGGACCCCAGTACGCGTGCGTCATCACGAACGACTTGGTGCTGCCGAGGATCTCGTTCCAGACCCAGTACGCGGCGCCGATCGCGCCTCCGGCGTCGCCGGCAGCGGCCTGGATATAGAGGTCACGGAACCGCGAGCGGTCGAAGACCATCCCGTTGGCGACGCTGTTGTAGCCGCAACCGCCGGCCAGACAGAAGCGCGGATTCTTCGTCTTTTCGTAGAGCGCGTTCGCCAGCGCGAAGAAGGCTTCTTCGAACATGGCCTGCATCGACGCCGCGAGATCTTTGTGCTGCTGCTCGATCGGATCGTCAGGCGCGCGCATCGGGCCGAGGCGGTCGATGAGGTGCTGCGAATAGACGGGACCGATGACGGGCATTCCTCCCTGCCAGACCATGTCCAGGCCCGCGGAGTGATGGGTGAAGTAATCGAGGTTGAGCCGAAAGGTGCCGTCGTTCTGCACGTGAACGATGTCGCGCATCGCACCGATCTGCGCAGGCTTGCCGTACGGCGCCAGGCCCATGACCTTGTACTCGTCTCCGTAGTGAGGGAAGCCGAGGTATTGGGTCATGGCGGTGTAAAAGATGCCGAGGGAGTGGGGGAATCCGATCTCGCCGAGCACCTCGATCTTGTTGCGCGACGCGACGCCCCACATCGAGCTGACAAAGTCACCGAAGCCATCGACGGAGAGCACTGCGGCGTCGTCGAACGGCGCGACGAAGTATGCCGAGGCGAGATGCGCGCGGTGATGCTCGACGTGATGCAGAACCGGCTTCAGCGTCTCGACACTGAAGGCCTGCCGCAGCTCGTCGTCGATGCTGACGATCTTCGCGCGGTTGGCGAGACGCTTCCGAATGGCTCCGATCGAGGGACGCTTGGCCAGGATGAATTTGGCGCGCTGAAAGAGCCGCGCATTCGGATCGCGGTTGACGGCGATGTGGTCGACGTCGTTCAGATCGACACGCGCTTCGTCGAGGCAGTAGCGGATAGCGACGGACGGGAAACCGGCCCAGTGCTTGATGCGGCGGAAGCGCTCTTCCTCGGCGGCGGCGACGAGTTTCCCGTCAACGACGATGGCCGCCGAGGCGTCGGCGTGATGGGCGTTGATTCCGAGGATGATCATTGGGGGGCGACCGGGGGTGGTGGTTGGAGAAGCGTTGATTTATGACCCTTAGAGGGATTCCTTGGCAGCATCTTTCCATCGAGCGCCTTCTCCCCCACGCTTTTTGTGGGGGAGAAGGTGGCCGAAGGCCGGATGAGGGGGCGTTTGGCTATCGCGGCATCGTTGCTCACGGCTCTCGGAAAGAACGTGCTTATCGCATTTCTCAACGCCCCCCTCATCCGCCTTCGGCACCTTCTCCCCCCGAAAAAGCCCGGGGGGAGAAGGCGCTCGATGTTAAGGAGTCGCTGAGAATTGTGAAGGCGCTCGATGTGAAGGTGTCGCTGAGAATTGTGAGAAATACGACCCAGCCTGCATTTCTCACCCTTGCAGAGATTCCTCGGCAGCATCTTTCCATCGAGCGCCTTCTCCCCCACGCTTTTTGTGGGGGAGAAGGTGGCCGAAGGCCGGATGAGGGGGCGTTTGACTATCGCGGCATCGTTGCTCAGGGCTCTCGGGAAGAACGTGCTTATTGCATTTCTCAACGCCCCCCTCATCCGCCTTCGGCACCTTCTGCTCTGAAGATCGCGTGGGTGGGTGGACATCGTTTTCAGGCGCAAGTACAATGTTTGTCCCCCTTTGCGACGTTTTAGTCGCAGACATTTTGCGTGAGCGCGAACCTTCAGTAGGTTCGCTGTGCGTGTATTCAGCCGCGGGTGCAATCTTCGTCCACGGCGGTCGGCCGCAGGCCGTCGGACCCTCCCCCCGAAAAAGCCCGGGGAAAGAAGGCGCTCGATGTGAAGGAGTCGCTGAGAACTGTGAGAAATACGACCTAGCTTGGATTTCTCACACTTGTAGGGATTCCTTGGCAGCATCGTTCTATCGAGCGCCTTCTCCCCCACGCTTTTTGTGGGGGAGAAGGTGGCCGAAGGCCGGATGAGGGGGCGTTTGACTATCGCGGCATTGCTCACGGCTCTCGGAAAGAACGTACGTATCGCATTTCTCAACGCCCCCCTCATCCGCCTTCGGCACCTTCTCCCCCCGAAAAAGCCCGGGGGGAGAAGGCGCTCGATGTGAGGGAGTCGCGTAAACGGACGAGAAATGGGGACTAGCGAAGACTCCAGTCGCCGCCAGGACGGGGGCCGCATAATGTCCGCATCCGCATGTGCGCGCGACACGTCATCTTCGTGAATCGCTTCTTCCATCCTGATCATTCTGCAACAAGTCAGATGTTGTCCGACCTCGCTTTTCATCTGGCTGCGCGGGGGTGGCGGGTGGAAGTCGTCACGAGCAGGCAGCGCTACGGGGATGCGGCGGCTGGACTTTCGCCGCGGGAAACAGTGCAGGGAGTCGCCGTGAACCGCGTCTGGTCCACGCGGTTTGGGCGGAGCTTCCTTCCCGGCCGGGCCATCGATTACGCGACGTTCTACTTGAGCGCATTCGTGGCGCTGTTCCGGAAAGCGCGGCGGGAAACGGTAATCGTCGCGCTGACCGATCCGCCTCTGATCTCCGTCGTCGCGGCGATCGCGGCGATGCTGCGGCGAGCCACACTCGTCAACTGGACGCAGGATCTCTTCCCGGAAGTAGCCGAGGCGCTCGGCATGAGGGCACTGCGCGTATTGCGCGGCATCCGCAACTGGTCGCTGCGGCGCGCAAGAACGAATGTCGCCATCAGCGAGTCGATGGCGGCGCGGCTTCCGAACGCTGTGGTCATTCACAACTGGGCGGACGCCTCGCTCTGTCCGGTCGATGACCGGCACGACCGGTTCATCGTTGGCTATTCCGGCAACCTCGGGCGCGCACACGACGCGAGCACCATGCTCGCCGCGATGCGTGCGTTGCGCGACGACAGCACGATCGAGTTCCTCGTCACGGGAGGCGGCGCGCAGCTCGACGTCATTCGGAGGGAACATCTCCCCAATGTCCGCTTCGCCGAGTACGCGCCACGCGAACAATTGAGCGAGAGCCTCTCGGCAGTGGACGCGCATCTCGTCACGCAGCAGCCATCGCTCGAGGGTTTGGTCGTCCCCAGCAAGTTCCACGGAATTCTCGCCGTCGCCCGTCCCGTGCTGTTCGCCGGAAGCGCGAATGGCGAGCTGGCGCGTATCATCAATACACATGACTGCGGAATGGTTGTCGAATCCGGCGACGGCGCCGGACTGGCGCGCTGCGTCCGCGAGCTGGCCACGAATCCCGAACGCGCACGGGCGATGGGCGAGCGCGGCCGGTCGCTCTACGAAACGATGTACGCGCCGCCGATCGCAATGGCAGCGTGGGAGAACGTGCTGACGTGACCATCCTCGGATCGCGCGTGCTCCTGATCGCCGTGGCCGTGACGATGCTGGCAGCGGCGGCGGCGTTTGTCGTCAGGCCGCCGGAGATGGGCGACGTGAAAACGCAGCCGGACGTGCGCCTGCTGGCGACACGCATCGCGCACCACCCGACGGACTGGGCGGCGGCAAGCGCGCTGACGGAGGTCGCGCTCGACGCCAGAACGGACAAGCGCGTGATGCTCTGGCACGCCGCCTACGATCACGCCACGCGCCTCGCGCCGGAGCGCAAAGATCCGCCGAATGCCTTTGCCCGTGCGGGGTTCTTCCACTGGGCGGAATTGCCGGAGCGGGACCAGCGCGACGTTCTTTCGGCATACGCCAGACTCCTGCACGATCCGGCGGTCTTCGGACGGATGGCCGGGCCCATTTTCGAGCTGACGGGCGATCTTTCCTATCTCCGGAGGAACGGCCCGCAGACGGCGGACGGCATCGGGCCGTTGATCGCGCTGGCAGTGTCGAATGGCAGGTTTGCTGACTATCGAGCGCTGCGCGGCGAGCTGCAACGGAAGCGCCTCGATGAATTTCCGGCGCGCGCGTCGACAGCAACGCCGGAAGAGCTCATCGATGGGTTCCCGAGTCCGCCTTATCACAGCGATACGGAGCCGCTGATCAAAGCGCTCCTCAACGAATTGCATCGCCATCCCCTCGATGCAATCCCCAATCGCCACGATGTGGCCGAGGGCATCGCCGACTACGCGCTGCGTCATGATCTCCAACCGCTCGACGGGCTGGAAGTGATCTCCCGCAAACCGGGCGCGGCATCGGTAGAGACGCAGATCGCGCTGGCGAAGGCGCTCGGCCTCAAAGAGAGCGCACTCCAGCTCGAGATGACGTCCAAGGATCCTCGCCGTGTCTCACCGAACGACCACGAGTGGCAGGGAGGGTGCGGCAATGATGTCTGCACCAGGGCCTGGAGAGTGATCGATGCCGACCACGGAATCGCGCTGACGATCCAG
>DATLVW010000882.1:0-5013 GCA_035577085.1 Thermoanaerobaculia bacterium | reverse complement strand
CGCACAAGATCTTCGACGTCGACGCGCTGGTGAAGCTCGACAAGCGCGCGGGGTTGAAGAACCTGCACGTCGTCAACGCACCGCCCAAACCGCCCAGCCCTGCACCACCGCCATGCTCCGCCGCGATCCTGGACATCCTCGGTCCGCCAACGAACGAGAACACGCTCTCCTTCGAGCTCCTCGGCGGCACTGACTCCGCCATCGCCTTCTTCCTGCCGAAAGCGATGCCTCCGTTCTCCCTGACACGGTCAGCACTCAGGGTTGTCGCACCGAACACTCCCCAGCTCGACGCCGCGCACAGCGTTCTCGGCAATTTGCTCGACGCCTACGACACGACACGCCTCTACATCGCCGCCGACGTCACGCAAGCCGAGACACCGTTGTTCGCAGTTCCGGAGCGCGGCCTGCGCATCCCCTTTGTCTTCAGCGGCACGCCCCGCCCAGGCGAGGTCCCGCCACGCTTCAACGTCATCCAGCACCTTCGGAAGGAAATCGCAGGCGGGAGTACGTTCGTGCTGGTTGCGCGGGAGTAGCGAGGCAAGTCAGTTCAATCCTCCCGTTCGCTCATTCTTCAAACAACGCTGTGGTACAACTGCCCGACTTTGCGCCGCACTCTCCAGGTAACCTCGGTCGCGCTCCTCACGATCTTCTTCCTCGGGCTCTTCCTCTGGAAAAGCAACCTCACGGACGTTTGGCGGATCATGACGGCGACGAGCCCCTGGTGGCTTGCGTCGGCGTTCGCTGTCAACTGGATGGCGCTGATCTTCCGCACGATCCGCTGGCGCGTTCTCCTCGCCAGCCCGAAACCGCCCGCCTTCTATCCGACGTTCTTCGCCAACACCACCGGCTACATGCTCTCGACTGTGCTCCCGATCCGCGCTGGTGACGTGGCGCGGCCGGCGCTTCTGTCGCGGCGCACCAACGTCCGGTTCGCCGAGGCGCTGGGGACCGTGCTCACGGAGCGGATCCTCGACCTGATCAGCATCCTCACGCTCTTCATCTGGTTTGCCGCCGTGCGCTGGAACGCGTTTCCGAACGGCTCCGGCGTCGTGCATGGCGGAGCCTTGGGCTGCACGATCGTCCTGATCGCGCTCCTCTCGTTTCTCGTCGGCCTCTACTTTTTCGGCGGCGTTGTCCGGCGCGTGCACGAATGGATTGGGCGCATCCTGCCGAAGCGATTCCGCGAGCCGTGGATGAAGTTCTTCGATGCGTTCGCGAAAACGCTCGCCATCACGGAGCGGCCGCGCGATTTCTTCACAGTAATTTTCGCGACTGCTGGCGTCTGGCTTTGTCTGACCGCCCAGTACTGGCTCGTCTTCATCGCCGTGCATCGTCCGCTGCCGTTTGATTCGACGTTCTTCATCAGCGCCGTGACGACGATCGGCGTGGCGATCCCCACTCCCGGCGGCGTCGGCGGATTCCACAAGCTTTGCCAATGGGCGCTCACCTCGTTCTACGGCTTCGATATAGACACCTCGGTTGCCACCGCTCTGTTGCTGCATCTGGTCGGCACGCTTCCCGTCGTCATCACTGGCGTGGTGCTGTTCGCGCGCGAGGGGCTTCGCTGGCGCGATCTCAGGCGTGCCGCCGAGGATGTGCCGGCCGACAACGAAACTCTTTCGCAGTCGTGATATACGGCCTTCAGAATGCGCTGCCCGTTCTGCGGCAACACGGAAGACCGCGTCGTCGACTCGCGCGAGAGCCGCGAAGCCGACGTCATCCGCCGCCGCCGCGAGTGCACCAAGTGCGAGCGGCGCTTCACGAGTTACGAGAAGATCGAGCAACTGCCGTTTCAGGTGGTGAAGCGCGACGAGCGGCGCGAGACCTATGACCGCGGCAAACTGATGCGCGGCCTGCAGGTGGCCTGCCGCAAACGCCCGGTCCCGCAGGAAAAGCTGGAACGACTCGCGGACTTCATCGAAACCGCCATGCAGGACTCCAGCGAGCGTGAGATTTCGAGTAAGTCGATCGGCACGATGGTCATGGAGCGCCTCCGCGACCTCGATCCTGTGGCCTACGTCCGATTCGCTTCGGTGTATCGGAGATTCGAAGATGTTGACGCCTTTGTGAAAGAGTTGCACCAGTTGAAGTAGGGAGGTTTGGCAACCGCAGCGCACAGGAACACGCATTGCACAGCCAGACTGATGGTTTCCCCGAAATGTGAGAGGTATCAATGACTGACGCGAACGAAGCCGCGAAAGAAGAACCAATCAAAATCCCCGACGTCCTGCCGGTACTGCCGCTCAAGGACCTCGTAATCTTCCCGTTCATCATCGTGCCGCTGTCGGTGTCGCGGGAGAAGTCGATCAACGCGGTGGATCAGGCCCTGGCCGAGAACCGCGTCATCATGCTCACGGCGCAGAAGGACTTTCAGAACGAAGACCCGGCCGAGGACGATCTCTATCGAGTCGGCACCGTGGCCATCATCATGCGGATGCTGAAGCTGCCCGATGGCCGCATTCGCATCCTCGTGCAGGGCCTCAGCCGAGCGCGGATCGATTACTTCATCCAGACCGCTCCGTTCTTCAAAGCGAAGATCACGCGCATCGAGGAGACAACGGCGAAGGATCGCGGCCTCGAGACCGAGGCGCTCATCCGCGCCGTGAAGCAAAACCTCGACCGGGCGGTGGGGCTCGGCAAGAACATCAGCCCCGAGGTCATGGTGATCGCGGCGAATCTCGACGACCCGGCGCGGTTGACTGACCTGGCGGCATCGAACCTAGACCTCAAGCTCGAAGAAGCGCAGCAGATCCTCGAGACGATGGATCCGGTCGAGCGGCTCAAGAAGGTCAACGACCTCCTTTCGCGCGAGATCAATCTCCTGACGATGCAGCAGGAGATCTCGTCCGCGGCGCAGGGCGAGATGAACAAGTCGCAGCGCGAGTATTTCCTGCGGCAGCAACTGAAGGCGATCCAATCGGAGCTCGGCGAAGGAGAAGACGTCGCCGAGGATGTCGAGAACTACCGCAAGAAGATCGAAGAGAAGCAGATCCCGTCCGAAGCGAAGGAAGAGGTCGAGAAGCAGATCAAGCGCCTGGAGCGGTCGCATCCTGATTCGGCTGAGACCTCGATCATCCGCACGTATCTCGATTGGATGACGGGGCTGCCGTGGGGCGTGATGTCGGCGGACAACCACGACCTCGTGCGCGCCCGCACGATCCTCGACGAAGATCACTACGACCTCGAGAAGATCAAGGAGCGCATCCTCGAGTACCTGGCCGTGCGCAAGCTGCGCGGGCAGAAGATGAAAGGACCGATCCTCTGTTTCGTCGGCCCTCCCGGTGTCGGCAAGACGTCGCTGGGACGCTCGATCGCGCGAGCGCTCGACCGCAAGTTCGTCCGCATCTCGCTCGGCGGCGTGCGGGACGAAGCGGAGATCCGTGGCCACAGGCGAACCTACGTCGGCGCGTTGCCCGGCCGCATCATCCAGGGCATCAATCAGGCCGGCACTTCCAATCCGGTCTTCATGCTCGACGAGGTCGACAAGATCGGCGCTGATTACCGCGGCGATCCATCATCCGCGCTCCTCGAGGTCCTCGATCCCGAACAGAATTTCTCTTTTCGCGATCACTACCTCGGCGTCCCTTACGACTTGTCGAACGTCATGTTCGTCGTTACCGCAAACGTGCTCGACACGATTCAGCCGGCATTCCTCGATCGCATGGAAGTCATTCGCCTGTCCGGCTACACCGATGAGGAGAAGCTGGCCATCGCCAAGCAACATCTCATCCCGAAGCAGATGGAGGAGAACGGCATCAAAGAAACGCCGTTGGTCTGGACCGACTCAGGCATCACCCGCATCATCACCGGCTACACGAAGGAAGCCGGGCTTCGCAATCTGGAGCGTGAGATCGGCACCGTCTGCCGCAAGATCGCGGTGCAGGTGGCGGGCGGAAACCAGGCGGAGAGCTACCGCATCACTGACACGTCGGTCGAAAAGTACCTCGGGCCGATGAAGCATTTCGCCGAAGAGTTGCTCGAACGCGACCAGGTCGGCGTGGCCACGGGACTGGCCTGGACTGCGGTCGGCGGCGACATCCTCTTCATCGAAGCGCTGGCCGTGAAAGGCAAAGGGAAACTCGTGCTCACCGGCCAGCTCGGCGACGTGATGAAGGAATCGGCGCAGGCGGCGCTCACGTACGCACGCGCGCATGCGGACGAGCAGAACATCCCGTCCGACTACTTCGAGACACACGACATTCACATCCACGTACCCGCCGGCGCGATTCCGAAAGACGGACCGTCCGCAGGCATCACCATGACGAGCGCGATCATCTCGATGATCACCGGCCGGCCAGTGAAACGAAATGTTGCCATGACCGGCGAAGTGACGCTGCGTGGAGACGTTCTTCCCATCGGCGGCTTGAAGGAAAAGGTGCTGGCCGCGCGCGCCGCCAAGATCACGACCGTCATCATGCCGAAGCTGAACGAGCGTGACCTGATCGACGTCCCCGAGCCGATCAAGCGCGACATGCAGTTCTATTTCGTCGAGCACGTCGAGGATGTGCTGAAGATTGCGCTGCTCGACCGCGCCGCCGCCGATCAGAAGACCACCGAACGGGCCGGCCGCGAATCGAAGCCGCTGGCCGAGCCGGAGCCGGCCCCGCCAGTGACAGAGCAGGTGCCGGTGGCGCAGCCGGGGTAGAGACGTAGGTTCGCCTTCATTGCGGTCTGCGAGCGGATCGTCGAGTCGTCGGGTTCTTGCCCGCGTAGGAGGGGTTGTGTGCCTCGTCCTTGCTGCTGAATCAGCGACTGAAGCTGGCTGCGGAACGAGAAATTACGGGCAAGTTAGCCTACCAGCGTAAGCAGACTGAAGTTCGGGTCCAAACGCTCGGGAATCACGGCAACGGGATAGTGTTCAAAGCTGACCTCCTTCGAGAATCGAGCGGGCCTGTGGGTCTCGAAGGTCGCCACCATGTGATGAAGCGAATGACCTCTCCCTGGATGTTGAAATTCGAGTTGAATGGAGTAGCGAACGGCGGCACAACAACATGTCCAGGCCCGGCGCATTCG
>DATLVW010000881.1:0-6142 GCA_035577085.1 Thermoanaerobaculia bacterium | reverse complement strand
CATCGAGCTGCGCGACGGACCAACACGTCCCGCACGTGTGGAGCGCGTCGGCGAGAGAAACTTCGAGATCACGATCACTGAAGGTCGCAACCGCCAGGTGCGCCGCATGGTCGAAGCGCTCGACGCAGAGGTGCTGAAACTCGTCCGCGTCGCCATCGGCCCGATCCGCATCGACGACCTGCCGGTCGGGAAGATGCGCGAGTTGACGAAGGATGAGGTGAGGGTGCTGGGGGGTGGGGCGTAGGGAGTGGAGAGTGGAGTTGATTGAATTCGCGCGCCAGGCGTTCTACGCTCCCACTCCCCACCCCCCACTCCCCACCCCCGTTATACGATCAAGATCACATGTGGACCGCACGCCGAATCATCAAAGAGCTCGCCGACTCCGACCGCCGCCGCCGCATTCTCGTCGCCTTCTGGCGCTT
Organism: Thermoanaerobaculia bacterium; assembly: GCA_035577085.1. Lineage (GTDB taxonomy): Bacteria > Acidobacteriota > Thermoanaerobaculia > Gp7-AA8 > Gp7-AA8 > JADGNZ01. Next base: position 5,720 of record DATLVW010000881.1, on the reverse strand, counting down.
CGGAGACGACACCGCGAAGATGCTCGCCGTCGCCCAACTCGCCAAGGCCCTGCACTTTCGCGAGGAGTCCATCCGCAAACTTCCCGTCGAAAAGAAGGCGGAGATGTTTGCCTCGCGCGCCACGGCGCCGGAGTTCGAACAGGCGCTCGACACGGCGCTGATGCACTACCACACGCACGAGCAGAGCGCGCTGCTGGCAGCGTTCCTCGACCAGTGGAAGATCCCCCACGTGAACGGCTCGATCGAGGGCGACGACTACGCCGCGCCATCGGAGGAGCAGGTGCGCGACGCCGTGAAAGCGGTCGACGGATTCCCGCCGCGCGATGTCGTGATCTACCTCGCCTCGGCGGGTCTGTTAATGGGCGACGATTGGCGCGCCGCGACGTGGCCGGTCGTCGATGAGCTGGCGCCGAAGATCGGCGATCAGTGATTCGTGGCCAAATAGTCTTCCTTCGCGTCTTCGCGTCTTCGCGTGAACCCCGATATCACGCGAATGTACGAACTTCCGCCGGTTCCGGATGTAGTCCACCAGGATGCGTTTTACGTAGGTCGGACTCTCCAGTCCGACTGCACGTGATGTCGGACTAGAGAGTCCGACCTACGTAAATCCTCATCGGCGAAGCCAAGTTCCGCGCCGCTAATGCACGAACTTCCGCCAATTCCTGATGCAGCCCATCAGGATGCGTTTTACGTAGGTCGGACTCTCCAGTCCGACTGCACGTGATGTCGGACTGGAGAGTCCGACCTACGTAAATCCTCATCGGCGAAGCCAAGTTCCGCGCCGCTAACTAAGCCGCGAAGAACGTGAAGTCAGGTAGTACCACCTCACTCCGGCGCCAACCTTCCGACTCCGCATCTGCATCGCTCCGACACCCGACCCCCGAAAACCGACCCCCGTCACAACGGCAACCAGTACGAAACCTTCACAAGAAACACGTCATGTGACGGTTCCGTTCGGATGGCGCGAAAATCGCGGCCGAAGCGGAAGTCGCCGATCGGCGCGACGTCGGCGCGGTTCTCGTTCCAGACCACGTACAACGCCGAGCCTGGCCGGAACTCCCAGCGAACCACCGCGCTGCCGCGGACGCTGCGGAAGTTGAAGTCAGGATTGCCGGGATCGCCCGTGAAGGCGTCGTAATCGCGGGTCCTCGCCGCCGCCAGAGAGTGGAAATCGTGATAGTCGCCCGCGGCAACGAACGGCTGCAGATAGAGCTGGAAGGAAAGATGCGAACTGACCGTCCAGTCGGCCCGCGTGCCGAGCTCGAAGGAACGCTGCTCCAGGTCCGCGAACACGTACCGCGTTCCGTACGTGGCCAACGCTGTCGGGTCGCTGAACGCCTTCACATACGCGGTGTGGTCGTGCGAACGTGTCACGGCAGGGCTGACGGTCAAATGCAGGTTCGGCATCGGCAGCACAGACAGATCGACGCTCATGGAGTGGTTGTACGAACCGTCCTGCGAATGGTCTATGTGCCCGTTCCATCCCACCGTAAAGCGCTTGCGCGTATCGCTGGAGATGTTTTGGTCACTGCTCCAGCTCGCCGGCGTACGCACGAGCGGACCACCGCGAGTCAGTCGATCGGACAGCGCTTCCGTATTGAGAAAAAGAGAGCCGCGCACAAACCAGTAGTTGAGCAACGTGGCCTGCGAGTCGATGAATGCTCCCTGCTCGATCGTGTTGCCATCGAAATTCCGGTTCTGCCAGACGCCCATGTAGGCGCCCCGCTGCCGGAAGTGTTCGTTCGGATTGTCATTCACGTACTGCATCAGCGCGTGCGACGAGATGATGTCGGTGCGCTGCATGAAGCCGGTGTCGTTCGTCTCGAAGCCGGGTGAGAACGCCTGCACCTGCACGTTGGGACGCCAGAAACCTGTAGCCTTGGAGAGCATTATCCGGCCGCCCCAGCCGGTCAGCGAGGTTCGCGTCGGATCGAACTGGATGTTCTCCGCGTCGGGCCGCTGGTAGTAGCGCGACGAGGAAGTCTGCGCCAGCGCGATCGCATCCTCGCTGCCGGTTACTTTCGATCCCACCGCCGAGCCTTCGAGGATCCACGATTTCTTCAGGAAGCTCGCGTATCCGTCGACGCCCGCGGTCAGCGCATCGCTGCGCAGCGAGGAGAGGTCATCGGGAAGACTGCGGTTGACCGAGGTGAGCATGAAGCCGAGGCGGTTGCCGTCGCCGATCTCCTTGGTGCCGCGAGAGACGAAATAGTTCGTCAACGGTTCGACGGTCTGCCGTCCGGACACGCCGCCGCTCACGAAGCGCGCGTGCTCCGCCGCCGTGAGCGCGTCGAGCACGCCGATTGCCCAACCGCCCGGCAACTTGCCTGTGAGTTTCGCGGCGCCGAGGATCGTCGTATCGGATGGCGAGACAAAGAAATCCGCGTCCGGCGATACCTGCGGCGCGCGGCCGATGCGCCGCGTGTAGAAAAGACTCGGCGGAAAGAAGAAGTTGAAGTGGCTCGGCGCAGGCGTATCCCCGAAACGGAAGATGTTCACCCCTTCCGTGAAGAAGGGCCTCTTCTCCGGATAGAACGTCTCGAACTGGCTGAGATTGACGACCGCCGGATCGACTTCCACCTGGCCGAAGTCTGGATTGACCGTGCCGGTCAGCGTGAGGCTCGACGTCAGCCCGTACTTCACGTCGAGACCGCCGTCGCCCTTGTAATCATGATTCTGCAGCAGCGGATTATTCGGATCCTTGTGCGACAGGAGGTCCGTTCGCGTGACCACGTACGGCACGAGCTCGAGCGGACGTCCGCGATGGATTCCTTCCAATCCCACGATGTCCGCGAAGTGCGAGACGAAGCCTGTCTCCCCTTTCTTCGTGTTGACGATGCGCACCCATTCGTTGTTGCGCACGGTCCGCCGCGTGATGTTGAGCCCCCACACGTGGACCGGCTTGTCCGGAAACCGTAACTGCGAGAACGGCACCCTCACCTCGGCCACCCAACCGTCCGGCACGATCTTCACCGCCGAATCCCAGACACCGTCCCAGCTGGGGTCTTCGCCGATGTCGTTGTAGAGAACGGTGTCGGCCTGGACATTGGAAGGAGTGACGGTGAATGCGTTGCCCGAAAGGTGGTCGTGCTGGGAGTCGATGTTGATGGAGAGAAAGTCGCTCTGATCGGAAAAGTTGTCGCGGCGGAAGATGACGCGCGAGGGCGACTGCGGATCGGTCATCTTCGCGCCGAAGTAGATGGCCTGATCGTCGTAAACAATGCGGATGCTCGTCGCCATCGTCGGCGGCTTGCCGTCGTCCGGATCGTGTTGCGTGAACTCGGTGAACTCCGGCGCGTTCTGCCACGCAGCATCGGAGAGATCGCCGTCGATGACCGGACCTTTGGCCACGCGGACGGCATGAAGCACCGGATGCTCCGGCCAGTTGGCCGCGTGTGACGCCGTGACGACGCCGATGGCGGCGAAAAAAATGAGAAGAGAGCGCTTATTCATGTGCGTGCGAAGAATACGGGATCGGAGCGGAAGAAAAAACGAACCACAGAGACACAGAGGTCACAGAGATAAAAAGTCTCTGTGATCTCTGTGTCTCTGCGGTGATGGTTTTGGTGACTACTTCACTCCGCCTCGCAGTTCCTGAATATGCGCGGCTCTCAGAATCGACGTTCCGGCCGTAAGGGCCGGATCGGTGAAGGTGATTGCGCTGATGCCGAGGGTTGTGCGGGCTTGATTGAGGGCGGTGCGCAGCTCCTGGATATGCGTCGCCTTCACGGCGACGCCGGCGAGCGATGCGTCGGTGAATGAAGCCGCGCCGAGGCCGGCGGTGGCGCGCATGGCGTTGACGGCCTGGCGGAGCTCGGTCACGTGTACGGCCTTGGTTGGAGTCGTCGCGGCGATCAGCGGATCGTCGGTGAAGAAGATCGTCGTGGCGGCGTCGGGGGTGCTGAACGCGGATTGGTGCGCCGCGGCATCGATCGCCCGCACTTTGTAGACGTAACTTGCACCTGCGACCGCCGAGGTGTCGGAGTAGTTCGTGGACGAGGTCGTGATCAGCGTCGTGTAGCCGCTCGATGATGACTTGCGTACCAGCTCGTACTGCGTCGCGCCCGACGCCGCACTCCACGACACTGCGACATGCGTCGTCGTCGCGGCAGTTGCCGTAAGTCCGGCCGGCGTCGATGGAAACACCGACACGGTCACGCCCTTCGAGCCGTTGATCGTTGCGTCGGCAACGTCCGTCGCGGTGATGATCTGGCTGCCGTTCGTTCGCATCGTGACGCCGCCGGTGAACGTGTGCACTCCGGCGTCACCGCCAGTGAACGTGTAGTTCAGCGGCAACGTGGCGGCGCCATCCGTCGATGTGAAATGAATCGTTCCCGTGTATCCCGCAGCGACGTTGTAGGTCGCGTCGTACGCCGTAACCGTTGCATCGTTCGCGTTGCCCGTCCCCACCGACGACGGCATCGTGATCACGAGCGAGATCGGCGGCTTCCAACCGCGCTGCACGACCTCGAAATCGCTCGCCTTCAACGCGCCGAATGCAGGATTGAGGACATCGTTGTCCCAGCGGACGTCGTAGGTTCCGCTGATGTACATGTTCGAACCGTTATCGGCGACGATGAGCCCGTACTTCTTGAACGCGCGAAAGATCTTCTGCACGCTGGCCGGGAACGACGAGATGTCCTTGTCCGCCTTGAGCCGCAGGCGCGCGCCCATCGGCAGCGCGCCCGACGCCGACCCTGCCTCATGTGACGCGGGAAAGACATACCCGTTCGTCGATTGCACCGTGACGCGGAAAGCGTGACGGATCTCGTCTGGGCCGAAGACCTCGTCGTACCGCACGAGACCAGGCAGAATTGCCAGGCCGGCTGCGTCAGCCGAGGTCCAGGTGTCAGGGCGGCGGTTGTTCGTCTTCATGTCGAAGAACGCGCCCGATGCAGCCTCCCAATTCGTACCGTCGTACCAGACGTTGTAAAGCTCGTAGAGCGTGTTGTTTGTTTGATCGACGATGAGCACGTGGCGGTCCTGATCCGCCCGCTGATCGATGTTGCCGGGCTGCCCACCCTCCACCCACCCGTTCATCGTGATGGCCTCGTCGGGAATCGGATAGAAGGGAAACGACTGGCCGGTGACGTGATTGACGCCGTCGCTCTGATCGCCGAAGTCGGTGAACGTAACCGTCTTCTTCGCCTGCGATCCGTCGACGATGATGAACGGGAAGCCGTAGACGTCGCCGCCACCGGCATCCCCTCCGAAATCCGGATGCAGTCCTCGGCTGGCCCCGCCGATGAACGTGATGAAGTTCGCGGAGTTGGCGTCGAGCGGCGCGTTGCTGACGTCCGTGTTCCACCAGTTGTTGGCCGGAAACAGCGGCAGCGGAACGGGAATCGCGCCGCCTTCCGTCGCGGCGAACGACGGCATCGCCAGGATCAAGAGGATGCCTGCAAGAGAGAGACGGCGAAACACCCGTCATTCTGTCCGCTGCGCTGTGCGGCAGGTTGTGAGGGTTCTCACAACGGGACAGACAAGCTGATCCGCAGATGACGCAGATAGACACAGATGAAGACAGTTTTATCTGCGTCCCATCTGCGACATCTGCGGACCAATCAACGAGCCAGCCGCGTCACCGTAGCCTCGGGGAGCGTGATCCTGATCTCGCGCAGCGCGTCGCGCTCCTGAAAGGCCACATCGTGAAGCTTGGCGACGCTGGTAATGGGAGACGACCACACGGTCAGATCCCAATTGCCAGCCTGCGGGAGTGG
>DATLVW010000880.1:0-16055 GCA_035577085.1 Thermoanaerobaculia bacterium | reverse complement strand
CCGAACCGGGCAAAACTGGATCGGCGCGCCGGGAACACGTATCGCAGACGCTTCTTACGTCCCGCCTCCAGTCCCTGAAATGAACGCCGCGCTCGACGCCCTGGAGAAGTTTTTTCATCAGCCTTCGCATCTTCCGGCGCTCATTCGGTTGGCGTTGATCCATTACCACTTTGAGGCGATTCATCCCTTCCTCGACGGGAACGGCCGTGTCGGACGGCTACTCATCACGTTTCTCTTTCACACCGAGCAGTTGCTCGATCAGCCCTTGCTCTATCTCAGCGCGTACTTTGAGCAGCATCGAAGCGAATACTATCGACGTCTCCTCGACGTCAGCCGCCAGGCGGCATGGAGCGAGTGGATCGACTTCTTCCTTGACGCCGTAACGAAGCAGGCAAATGACGCGGTGCGCCGTTCGAGCCAGCTTCTGGCGTTGCGGCAAGACTATCGGGCTCGAACGACTTCTGCGCGAAGATCATCGCTTCTCCCTGCGATCATCGACCGTCTTTTCGAATCGCCGGCGATTACGATCGCGACCGTTGCGCGGGAGTTCTCTGTCACGTACGCGGCGGCCAAGAACAACGTGGAGAAACTTATCAACGCCGGAGTTCTCAGCGCACCTGACGCGGCCGGACGGAACAAGGTCTACGTCGCGCGCGACATCATCGCCTTGCTCGAAGCTTCCTGAACTTGCCCGCGGTACGAGTACTTGAAGCGCGCACCGCCTTTTTCCGAAAACCGAGAGCGGATATCGTTACAAGGTGCTGGCCAGCTGGAGCGAATTCTATTTCCTGTGCGGATCGGCTGCCGCGGGCCTGACAGGCCTCATGTTCATCGCGGTCACCTTTGGGTCGCGGTTGATCACGAAGGAGAAGCTCGAGTACGTCGAGGCCTTTTTTTCGCCGATCTGCTACCACTTCATCCAGGCGTTTGTCCTTTGTGCTGTCGCGCTGATCCCGATCGCCGGCCCGGTAGTCCTCGGTGCGACCATCATCTTGACGACTGCTCTTCGGATAGGGCAACTGGCGCAAACCTACCGCCTGACTAAGGCGGCTTCACGGGAGTCGCACGACATCGAAACATCCGACTGGGTCCTCGGACTGATTCTGCCGGCCGCCGTTTACGTGTCGTTGATTGCGACAGGCGTTTGCTTCCTGCTGCGAAACGCGGCCGCCCCCACCCTCTTTGCGATCTCGATATTGTGCCTACTGGTGATTGCCGTGCGAAGAGTTTGGGAAATGCTCTTGTGGATCGCTACGAAAGTTGATTGATCGGAGCCGCTAGTTCCCGCCGAAAATATCCCGCAGCAGTTTGCGGAGGCCGCGCTCCTTCGGTTTCGTTTTTTGCTGCGGCGCCTGATTCGGAACGGGATACGCCGCCGGATTCTGCAACTGCCCCTCGGCCTGCGGCGGCTCGGCGTTGTCGCGCCAGAACGGGCTTGGCTCGCCGCTGCCGGCGTGGATCGGGCAGACCGACGTCGGCTCCGTTCCGGCGACGAAGATCTCATCCTTCGTCGTCGGGCAATACGGCGTGGCCAGCATCCCCGACTCCGGATCGATCTGGCGCTCCACCACATCGTCGGGGCGTTTCCAGTCGACTTCGGGAATCAGCCCGCCGATGCGCGTCATGTTTGTCGTCCAGATCGGAACGCATGCGTCGCCACCGGCGAGGCGAACGCTGTGGCCATCGTCGAAACCCAGCCACACCAGCGACAGAATGCGCGGCGAGTAGCCGATGAACCAGGCGTCGCGGTAGCTGCTGGTCGTTCCCGACTTGCCCGCGAACGGCCGCGTGAAACCCATTTGCCGCGCCTTGCTGCCTGTGCCGTAAACGAACACGTCTTTCAGGATCTGGTTCATCACGTACGACACGCCCGATCCCGCGACACGCTTCATCTTCACCTCGCGCGACTCGAGCAGGACGCCTTCGCTCGTGGAGACCGCGAGAATCGAGATTGGCTCGGCCTTGACGCCCAGGTTCGCGAAAGCGGAGTAGGCGTAGGCGATTTCGAGGGGCGTGACTTCGAACGAGCCGAGTGCGACCGACGGATACGGCGCGAGAGGGCTCTCGATGCCGATTGTCGAGGCGGTCTTGATGACGTTCGGAACGCCGGCGTTCATCGCCGCGCGTACCGCCGGGATGTTGTACGAGTGCGCCAGCGCTTCACGCACCGTCACGTGACCGTGGTACTTGAGGTCGTAGTTCTGCGGTGTCCAGACCGCGTTGCCGGTGCGGACGCTGATCGGCGAATCGTCGAGAACCGTTGCGGCCGTGAATGCCTGCTGCCCGCGAGCAGGATCCATCGCCGTCGCGTAAACGAACGGCTTGAAGAGCGATCCGGGCTGGCGCCGTGCCTGGATTGCCCGATTGAACTGCGTTTTCGAGTAGTTGCGGCCGCCGACGAGCGCTTTCACGTAGCCCGTTCCCGGCTGGATCGTGAGCATGACTCCTTCGAGCGGCGTCGGCGAGTTGCGCAGGTACGAGTAGTGTTTGTTGAGCGAGGCGATGCCCTCGTCGAGCGACTGCTCCGCGGACCGTTGCATGATCGTGTCGAGTGTCGTGAAAATGCGCAGCCCCTCGGTGCGCAGCTGTGTCTCCGGATGCGTCTCCTTCAACTGCTTGAGCACGAGATCGACGAAGAAGGGCGCGCTGCGTGAGGTTTTCGGGAAGCGCGCCGTCGTCACCGGCGACGCCACGGCTGCGTCGTATTCGGCTGGCGTGATCAGATTCTGATCGCGCATGAGGCTCAGGACCAGATCGCGGCGCGGTTTGGCGCGCTCGGGATACTTCAGCGGATTCTCGACGTTCGGCGAATGGATCATCCCGGCCAACGTCGCCGCTTCCGGCAGTGTGAGATAGGTGACGTGTTTGCCGAAGTAGACCTGCGAAGCCTGCTCCACGCCGATGATCTGCACCGCTCCGTTCTGTCCGAGGTAGATCTCGTTCAAATAGCCCTCGAGGATCTCCTGCTTGCTGTAGCGCGCCTCGAGCAGCACCGCGTAGAGCGCTTCGATCGCTTTTCGGCGCCAAGTACGCTCGGGATTGAGATAGAGGTTCTTGATCAACTGCTGCGTCAGCGTCGAGCCGCCGTGCGTGATGTTGCGATTCTTGACGTCCGTGCGCAGAGCGCCGAGGATGCCTGTGATCGAGAGACCTCTGTGGCTGTAGAAGCCCTTGTCCTCGACGGCGATGATGGCATTCGAGACCGTCTTCGGCACCGCGCTCAGGGCGATGGGCAACCGGTCCTCCATCTCATTGTTGTAGATCGAGGTGATCAGCTCCGGCTCGATGCGGATGCCGCGGAGGGCCACGCCGTCGTCGAGGCGGTGAATGGCCCGGACGGTACCCCCGTCCATCTGAATGACGACAGGGAGAGCGCGGAACTCGATGTCGGGATACTCGAAGTTCTGCAGGTAGATCTCGAGCGTGTTTCCCGCGTAGCGGTACTCGCCCGGATTCGTCACGCGCGATACCGACTCGTGATAGCCGACATGGTTCAGCTTCGGCTCCAGCAGCGAGCGCGGAATGGTCATCCCGGGCACGATCGGCGTGGCATCAGAGTAGATGCGGCTCGGCAGATCCCAGCGCCGGCTGGAATCGAATTTCTTGGTCAGGACGACGTACGAGTATCCGACGAAGGCCAGGAACGCCACGAAACAGACCATGACGATCGAGGCGATCCCAGCCGCGTGACGCCAGAGGAAATCTTTGATCCGGGAGCGGTTAGCCATCGATGTGAGGGTACCAACAAAAGGGGAAGGCGCGTCTCATCCCTCATTTGTTGCTACTCTCCGGCCAATGACGAAAACATTGCTGGCGCTCTTGCTGCCGATCCTTGTGGCGGTCACGGCGACGGCCGGCGAAACGGCGGCTTCCGTCGCGCTTCTCGTGAACGAGAAAGACGCGGCTGCGGTAGCCGTACGCGTGGCGCCAGCTCTTGCCGCGACGGATGCCGTCACGCGCGCGGCGGCGTCACGCGTTGCGCTTGTCCGCGGGCTGACGGGTGTGCTTCCGCAGATCCACGATGCGCTGATGGTCGAAAGCGATTCGTCGGCGGCCCGCGAGGAAGTCCGCGCGCTCGTCATTCTCGGGGATCCGGCCGATGTCGACCGCGCAAGAGCCGCGACGCGCAAGTTTGCTCCCGGCATCGACGATGTGATCGCCCGAGCGGTGGCACGACGGACCGATGCGTTCGATATCTATGTGTCGCTCCTCCGCGCCGGCGGCTTCATTCCCGACGCAAGCTTCTTCACGCAGGCGCTTTGGCACCGTCCTTCCGCGGCGATCGCCGCCGGTTCACGACTCCTCGGCATGCGCGACGCCGCCGGCTGGCGTGCACTTCTGGCAGCGCTCAAGGACGCTCATCTGGCGATGCAAGCCGATGTGCTCGCGGCATCGCTCAACATGCCGTCCGAAGAGATCCGAACAGCGTCGGTCTGGTACTTGGTGCACGCCTACGTGCCTGATCCCGCCATGATCGCTCCGCGCGTACGAACCATTCTCAGCACTCCGACGGAGGAGGCCAGCACGCGCGAAGCGTTCGGCCGTGAACTACTGCGACGGATGCTCGGTGGGGAAAAGAAGGATGATCCGCGCTGGCTGGAATGGCTGCAGACCAACGAGGCTGATCCGCTCCTGGCCACGGACGAGGCTTTGTTTCAGCACTTCACGGAGAAGGAGTTCCTTGTCCGCAAGAATCATTGTGGCGTCACCAGTTACGACTGCCGGATGCCCGAGCGGCGGTCCGCCGCTCGCGTGATTCCGTCGACGGATGTGGCGGAGCCGGCCTTCTTTCTGCCCGACCTCTTGCCTCCTGGCGTCGCATCTGCGGTGGTCGCAGAGACTCACTGCAACGGGTCGTGGCTTGGCCTGGCCGGAGCGACGGCCGATTCCGCCGGCCGCGTGCAGGCGGTCACGGTCAAGCGGATCGATATGGACACTGCCTGCGACAAAGCGGTCACCACCTTGATGCGCCTTTCTCTGGTGACACCAACGTCGCTCGACGTGCCGATGGAGGCCAGCAGCATCCTCCTCGTTCACGGATTCAAACAGCCGCCTTGTCTCGATGAAGCGCCTCTTGACGCATCAAACGGCGCGCCTCGCGATGTCGGCGGCGAAATCACGGCACCAATCGTCAAGCGCCGTAAGGAGCCGGAGTTCCCCCAATCCGCGCGGCATCGAATGGTGGGAAGTGCGATGGTTAGTGTCGTTCTTCGCTGCATCATTTCTCGCGACGGTTGCGTCCGCGCAGTGCAACTCGTCCGGCAGTCGCCCTATCCGGAGATGAACGGCGCCGCCCTCATGGCGATCTCCCAATGGACCTTCGAACCGGGCCGCCTTCGGGGCGTACCAGTCGACGTCGTCTTCCTTCTAACGGTCAACTTCAGGACGAACTGACAACGGAGCTGGGAGCCGGCGAGGCCAGATCGCCCCGTGCTCGACGTGGTGTTGGACCCTTGAACAGAATGCGTCTGCCTGGACATTCAACGCGGCTGCTTCGACATTGAAGACGTTCCCCTCGAAACGGGCCGTTTGAAAACCAAGACGTTCCTTCGCGTCTTCGCGCCTTCGCGTGAGGCCAATCACTGACCTCCGAAGGCTCAGTGGATGCCCCGATTCCCGATCAGCTCCTGGATCAGTCCCGCCGCATCCTCCGGCGAAAGCTCGTCGGTTGCGATCGTGATGTCTGCCGGAAGGGGCGGAAAGGCGAAGGCGCCACGTTCGCGAAGTTGCCGATACTCCGCCAGAGACGTCAGCTTTCGGAATGCTGAACGGCTGGCGGCCTCAATACGCTCTTCGATGACCGCCTCGCCGCATGTGAGCGAGACGAAGAGAACCTGACCCCCGGCGCCCTCGATGACATCGACAGCCGTGTCGATGAAAGCCGGCGGAACAGACGCCTCGGGCGAGAAGGTGAAAATGAACGACCGTCCTCTCTCCGCAGCTTCCCGGAACGCGGCCAGCCAGACGGCTTCGCGAAGCCGGACAAAGCCGGGAGAGCCAAACTCGAAGAGAGACAGTGCGGCGTCGACGGCCAGGTGATTATGAAAGACGGGCAGACCGGAACGCGCCTTCAAGCCATTCGCCACCGTGAGTTTGCCTGAGGCGGCTGGCCCGTGGATGAATACGCAGTACATCACGATCCATCTTGCGAGCCGTCTTCGAAATCGTCAATGGGGCGAGGATGCGTGGCCCCGAGAGGCCACGCATTGGGTGGAGGCGATGCTGATCTACTGATGCTGCTGGCGCTCCTTCATGCGAGCTTCGCGCTCTTCCTTGATCTTCTGCCACTGCGCTTTCTGCGCATCGTTGAACGTGGCCGCGATCTTCTCTTCGTGGCCGCCGCGCAGTTTCGACATTTCCGCACGGGCCGAATCGACTTTAGGGCGAAGAGCGTCGAGCTTGGCGGTGTCGTTTGCCTGACGTGCCTCGCGGTATTCCGCCATCGTCTTCTGATACGACTCCAGGAACTCTGCGTTGTTCTTCTGGAACTTCGCGTCCATCTCGTCGATCTGCTTTTTCTGATCGTCGGTCAGGTTGAGTTGCTGGCCATAGCGCTGCGTGAAGGTCTGGTTGGGTCCGCCCTGCTGGCCGCCGCCCTGCTGTGCGATCGCCGTAAACGCGAACAACAGGCTGACTGCCACTGCCAGGCTTGACCATCGAGTTTTGTTCATGCGTAGTTCTCCTTGCCGGCTGATACGAACGAACCGCGGTTCCGCGTAATGGCCTTCACGACTCGATCGAACGCTACCGGCCCCAGCCTCAGGCTCGTTAGATGCATTCCTCTCGCGGATAATCAGCCGATGCCATACTTGACGAGATGCTGGAGGGCCACGCCGTGAACGCGTCCGATCCCCCTGCCGTGGCGCTGGAGCCGTCCGCGTCATCGGTTCAGGAGCACCTGTTCCCGACGTTGACGGACGCGCAAGTGGCGCGGATCGCGGCGCATGGGCGGCGCCGCGCCGTTGCGCGCGGAGATGTGCTCGTCGATGTAGCAGAGAAGGTCGTTCCGTTCTTCGTCGTCGTCGAAGGCGAGATCGAGGTTTTGCGGCCATCCCGCGGTACCGAAACACTCATCGTCACACACCGGCGCGGGCAGTTCTCGGGTGAAGGCACCATGATCACGGGCCGCCGGTCGTTGGCGCGCATCCGCGTCAGCGAGCCGGGCGAAGTGATCGAGCTCGATCGTGAGCAGCTCCTCGCACTCATCCAGACCGACGCCGAGTTGAGCGAGATTCTGATGCGGGCGTTCATCCTCCGCCGGGTCGAGCTGATCGCGCGCGGTCTCGGCGATGTCGTGCTGATCGGTTCGGCGCATTGTGCCGGCACGCTGCGGGTGAAGGAGTTTCTGACCCGCAACGGTCATCCGTACGCCTACGTCGACCTCGATCACGACGCCGAGGCGCAGGATCTGCTCGATCGGTTTCAGGTGAGCGCGCGCGATGTGCCAGTGTTGATCTGCCGCGGCGACGCAGTGCTGCGCAACCCTTCCAATCAGCGGATCGCCGATTGCCTCGGCTTCAACCCGGCGATCGATACGGCGCAGCTACGCGACGTCGTCATCGTCGGGGCGGGGCCGGCTGGGCTTTCGGCGGCCGTTTACGGAGCGTCCGAAGGGCTTGATGTCCTCGTGTTCGAGTTGAACGCGCCGGGCGGACAGGCCGGATCGAGCTCCCGGATCGAGAACTACCTCGGCTTTCCGACGGGTATTTCGGGGCTGGAGCTCACGGCGCGTGCGTACGCGCAAGCTCAGAAGTTCGGCGCGCAAATCATGATCGCGAAGGGTGCTGCCAAGTTGACTTGCAACCGGAAGCCGTACGCGGTGCAGATTGACGATGGGCAGCGCGTCCTGACTCGTGCCTTGATCATCGCCACTGGCGCCGAGTATCGCAGGCCTCCATTCGAGAACGCCATGCAGTTTGAAGGCGCAGGGCTTTACTACGGCGCGACGCCGATGGAGGCGCAACTCTGCGTGGACGAGGAAGTCATCGTTGTCGGCGGTGGCAATTCAGCGGGGCAGGCCGCGGTGTTTCTCGCGCAGAGCGTGAAGCACGTGCACATGATGGTCCGCGCGGAGGTGCTGGCGGACAGCATGTCGCGCTACCTGATTCGCCGCATCGAAGACAACCCCGGAATCACCCTTCACACGCGTGCGGAGATCGTCGGCCTTGAAGGGGAGCGTCATCTCGAACGGGTCCGCTGGCGCGACAATCGGAACGCCGCTGTCGAGACCTACGACATCCGCCACGTATTCATGATGACCGGAGCGGCGCCCAACACCCAATGGCTCGAGCAGTGTGTCGCGCTCGATGACAAAGGGTTCATCAAGACGGGACCGGAACTTACGCCGGACGACCTCGTGACCGCGGGATGGCCGCTCACCCGGCCGCCGTACCTTCTCGAGACGAGTCTTCCCGGCGTGTTCGCCGTCGGGGATGTGCGAGGCGGCAACATCAAGCGCGTAGCCTCTGCCGTCGGCGAGGGCTCCATTGCCATCGCCTTCGTCCATCAGGTGCTTCATCAGTGAAAAGGAGTTCCCATGCCGGATGAGAGCTGTACACATATCGGTGCGATCACGGCCGTCAAACATGCGAAGAAACGCGAGTGCGAGGATTGCGTGAAGATCGGTTCCCGCTGGGTCCACCTGCGCACCTGCCAGGAGTGCGGCGCCACCCGCTGCTGCGACGACTCACCCAACCGGCACGCCAGCAAACACGCCCACGCGACCAGCCACCCGGTAATCGCGTCCGCCGAGCCGGGCGAGCGCTGGCTCTACTGCTATCCGGACGAAGCGTTCGCGGAGTACTGAATTTCTAGAACCGGTCACCACAAAGGCACAAAGGTCACAGAGACTCTTCGTGTCCTCTGTGTCTTTGTGGTTGTCTTTGCTTTGGCGAACGTAGACATCGCGCGCGTGGCGCTCCATGGGAAGGGGGTTTCTACGATGGGTTGGGTTAGCGGCCAGTTCCAATATCCACTAGCATTTGCACCATGCGCCGCAGCACGATCGAAACTCTGGCGATCGCGATTGCGATCGTCATCCTGCTCCCTGCGGCCAGAAATCGGCCTTCGCATCCGCCCGAAACCCCCGTGATTCTGAACGCCACGCGTTCCTTCGAGATCACCGACAAATCGATCGTCGCGTCATTCACCCTCGAACGAGTGCTCACGCAATTGATCGAGCGTAGCGGCGTGAACGGACTCACCGCGGATCAGTTGATCCGACGGATGTTCGACACGCAGACCCCGCGGTCGGGCGCCATCGATCCGGATGGTCCTCATTGCGACGATACGCTGACGAACGGCGTTCCATCGTTCAACGGATTCCCACGCCGATGCCCGACGCCGGAAGCAAAGTTGGTTGCCGTACAGAACCTCGCCGGCCAGTTCTTCACGCTCGGACTGATGAATCGTTTCGATCAGGCGCCGCCGGATGGATCGAACTGCGGTCAGTACCGCATGGTCTTCGCGCACCGCGACAGTGAAACCAGCGCGAGCACGCTGGTGCGCCGCCATCTCATCTTCGAAGCCGTCCTGCCGAATCCGAATCCGGCCCTCGGTCTCGCGGCCTGCCGTCCGATCGCGAAGTTCTGGGCGGACCTGACCGCTGTCGACTCGATGGACGAGCGCCGCGCGCGGCTCGAGAGGTTCTTCTTTCAGGGTCTCGACGGGTTCGCTCCCGTCGTCGATGCCGCGAACTTTGCCGATCCCGGCGGGATCCGCACGTTGCAGCAGTCAGCGGACGGCGGGAATGTCAGCATCCGCTTCTATCAGTTTCGCTTGGCGAAGCAGTGCGGCTCCGCCGGTTGCACGCTCCGCTTCATCCCGGACGTCCTCGAGAACCAGCCCTTCGGACTCCTCTTCGATGGCACCAACACCTCGGCGCAGGCCCGCGCGCTGCGCACCGAATTCCTGAAACACGTTCCGACGCTTGCCATCGAAGATCTGAACCTGATGAGCATGCGCCTTCCGAAGGACTATCTGATGGCCGAGAGCGATACGCCGGGCACTCCGGGCGTCGTCCTCTTTGAGATCGCATTCAACTCCGGGCAGAGCTCGTCCGACGGCGTTGCCTTCCGGGCAAACATCCAATCGGAGCTCACGCTCGCCGGCAGTAGTCTCACGCCGAACAACGTCATCGTGCGCGCCGAGGAACAGTCATGCGCCGGTTGCCACGGATTCAACGGCGCCGTCCCCTTCGGCGGGAACGTCAAGCTCGTCATCGGCTTCCAGGGCGATCAGATGATCAGCGAAGACATCCTGGCCGACGGCGAGGCGGGACCATCAACCCGCTACGGCATCGATCCGATCATCGAAAAGCAGTTCATCCCCCACCGCATCCAGATCCTCTCGGACTTCCTGCGCGATGGCACGCCGCCCGTGCATTCGCAGTAGGGCGGTTCCGAGTTTCACTGCGCCGCAGCGGGAACCGGCGTAATGCTGACGATCACCTTCTCCGTCGATCGAATCAAAGTGAGCGTGGACTCCCTCCCGATCTGCTCCTCGCTGAGGATGCGGTGGAGGTGATCGACCGAGGAGACGGGAGTATCGCCATACCCGACGATGATGTCTCCCTCGCGCACTCCCGATCGTTCCGCGGGACTCTTCTTCTCCACGCTGTGTACGAGCACGCCGCTCTCCACAGCCAGGTTGTAGAAGCGAACGAGGCGGCGATGAACCGACACGCCCTGACCGGCGACGCCGATATAGCTGCGCGTGATGTGGCCGTCACGGATCAGCCGTGCCGCCACGAACTTGGCCATGTTGACGCCGATCGCGAAACAGATTCCCTGCGCCGGCCGGATCACCGCCGTATTCACCCCGATGACCTCTCCTCGGGAATTGACGAGCGGACCGCCTGAATTGCCCGGATTGAGCGCAGCATCGGTCTGGATAACGCTATCGATCAGCCGTCCGCTCTGCGCGCGCATGGTCCGTCCGAGCGCACTGATCACGCCCGCCGTCACCGTGGTCTGAAAGCCGAGGGGATTGCCGACCGCGATGGCGATCTGTCCGGGACGAATCAAATCCGAGTCGCCCAACCGCGCCGGGATCTGGTTCGGCGCGGAGACCCGAATCACGGCCAGATCCGTATGAGGATCGCTGCCGACGACGGTCGCCGTGCAGCGCGTCCCATCGATGAGCGTCACGTCGATCGACGACGCCCCGGCGACGACGTGGCAATTGGTAAGGATGAACCCGTCCGGCGTGAAGAGAAACCCCGACCCACCCCCACGCTCCTCGCCGCGCGGCCCCGGCTTCCTGACCTCGATGTTGACGACAGACGGCGTGATCCGCGACGCCGCCGAGGTAACGGCGGTGGAGTAGGCGTCAAGAAGGTCGTCCTCGGCGGGGAGTGGCGCCTGCGGCGGAGTCGGGTACTCGGAAACAGAATCAGCAGAGAGGAAGTCGACGTGGGATGCCATCTGTCCTTGAGAACAAACGCGCATTCCCGGTAGAGGGCTGGGCCTGGACTCTAGAAACGGACCGCCCTCTGCTTATCTCGGCTAAACTTCGATTGCCATGAAAGACACCGCCGCCCTACTCGATCAGGTTTTGAGCCTTCCGGAGAACGATCGCGCTGAGATGGCTACCAGGATTCTGGAGAGCCTGGACCCGGAAGTACAGCGTGATGTGGACGAAGCGTGGGCGGTTGAGATCGAGCGGCGATGTGCGGCGGTTGATGCCGGCACACTCGCAACTTCCGACTGGAAAGATGTTCGCGCTCGCATCGAAAGAGACATCTTCGGGCGCTGATGAAACCGGTACGGCCGAATGACGACGCCGAGGCTGAGTTTCGGGAGAACATCCACTGGTACGAAGCGGAGAGCGCCGGATTGGGCGATCGACTGTGGTCAGAGATCCAGGCGGCGATCTCGCTGATCTCTACTCATCCGTCGATTGGCGAAGTCGTACCACGCATTCGACGTCCGAGACCAGTCCGTAGGATTCTACTCCGCCATTTCCCCTTCTTTCTCGTGTACCGCGAATACACCGACCACATCGAAGTAGTCGCTCTCGCACACACGAGCCGGAAGCCGAACTATTGGCGCAAGCGGCTGACCTAGGTCAAAACGTCGAACCTGCGAAGGTCCGGTACCCGTTCCAACTCAGAAGCAAACGGCTACTCGTCACCTGAACGTCTTCGAGGATGCTCCTGTTCGGCGGTCATGAATGATATAGACCGCTCTTCCGTGATTGCTCCCGGCACGCGCATCGGGCCGTACGAGGTCATCTCCCTCCTTGGTGAGGGAGGGATGGGGGAGGTTTATCGCGGACGTGATCCGCGGCTCGGCCGCGATGTGGCCATCAAAATACTTACCCAGGACTCCGCGCGCGACACCGATGCCATGGCGCGATTTGAGCGTGAGGCGCGCGCCGTGGCCTCGCTCTCCCACCCGAACATCCTCGCCATCTTCGACCTTGGGCAGCACGAGGGGACGCGCTACGTCGTCACCGAGTTGCTGGAAGGGGAGACACTTCGCGAGCGCATACACAACGCTCCGATGAACTGGAGGAAGTCCGTTGAGATCGGCGCGGAGATCGCCGAGGGGCTGGCGGCAGCGCATTCTCGATCGGTGGTCCATCGCGATCTCAAACCTGAGAACATCTTTCTCACGCACGAGGGCCGCGTCAAAATCCTCGACTTCGGTCTGGCTCAGGTCGATCCGTTTCTCGTCGCGGGCGACCAGACCAATCAGCCGACCACGCGATTCAAGACCGGCCCCGGTACCGTGATCGGTACCCTCGGCTACATGGCTCCTGAACAACTCCGCGGCGAGTCCGTCGAGCCGAGCGCCGACATCTTTTCGCTCGGATGCCTGCTCTTCGAGATGGTCACTGCCCGCAAGCCGTTTCTGCGCTCCTCGGGCGCTGCGACCATCGCCGCCATCCTCAAGGAAGACATCCCGCGCGAATCGTTGAGCGACGTGGTTCCGCTCGAGCTCCAGCGGATCATCGAAGGCTGCGTCGAAAAAGTTCCCGTGGACCGCTTCCAGTCCGCCAGGGATCTCGCGTTGACGCTGCGCGCGATCGGCAGCAGTTCATCGGTGATCAGTGGGCTCCTCAATGAGGTGGAGCGGCGGCCGGGCCGGCGATCGAAGTCGATCGACTCAATCGCCGTCCTGCCGTTTCAGAACGTCGGGAACGATCCGGAGACCGAGTACCTCAGCGAAGGCATCACCGAGGGGATTATCAACCGGCTGTCGCAACTGCCGAAGCTGAAGGTCATGGCCCGCAGCACCGTGTTTCGCTACAAGAATCGTGAAGGCGATGCCCAGGCAGTGGGACGCGAGTTGCGCGTGCGTGCCGTAGTCACGGGCCGGCTGCAGCATGTCGGCGGACGGCTGGTCATCAATGTCGAATTGGTCGACGCCATTGACGGTGCGCAGCTCTGGGGCGAGCGCTACAACCGCGAGCTCGCCGACCTGATGCAACTGCAGGACGAGATGTCGCGCGAGGTCGCCGAGAAGCTCAGGCTGAAACTGACCGGCGCGGAGAAAAAGCGTCTCCGCAAACGCAGTACCGAAAACACCGCCGCCTATCAGCTTTATCTGCGCGGACGCCACCAGTGGAACAAGCGCAATGAAGAGAGCCTGCACAAGAGCATCGCTTTCTTCCGCGAGGCCATCGATGCCGATCCTTCGTTTGCCAGCGCCTACGCCGGCATGGCCGACAGCTACATCACCCTCGGCACCAACATTCCGCTTCCGCCTCGCGAGGCGATGCCACGCGCGCAGGCCGCGGCCCGGCGGGCCGTGGAGCTCGATCCGAGTCTTGCCGAAGCATGGGCTTCGCTGGCTGCGGTCAAGTGGTGGTTCGACTGGGACTGGGACGGCGCGGAGGCTGACTATCAACGTGCCATCGGACTCAATCCGAACTACTCCGCCGTGCACGACGGTTTCGGCATGCTGCTCTGCGCGCGCGGACGTTACGACGCAGCGAGCGAGCAGTTCGCGAAGGCGGCCAGCCTCGATCCGCTGTCGCTGATCGTGACGGTCCACGCGGGCTGGCCCCACTACTTCGCGCGCCAGTACGACGTTGCGATCGCGCAATTCGAGAAGGCGCTCGAGCTCGACGACCATTTCGTCCCCGCCCACGGCTGGCACGGCATGGCCCTCAGCCAGCAGGGCCGCCACGACGAAGCGCTCCAGGCCTTCGAGCGCGGCCTCGCCGTCGACCGCGTCCCGATCCTCATGGCCATGCGCGGCCATGCGCACGCCCTCGCCGGTCACCGCAAACAGGCGGAGGAAGCCCTGGCCGCCCTCAACGCGGAATCGAAATCGCGCTACATCTCCCCCTACGATCTAGCAGTCATCCACGCCGCCCTCGGCGACACGAAAAGCGCCATCGCCGCGCTGCACGAAGCGCTCGAAGATCACTCCGCATGGATGGTCTTCCTGAACATCGACCCCCGGCTGGATTCGATGCGATCAGTCCCGGTGTTCGACGCCCTGGCGAGGAAGCTACGATAGGAGTGCGGTCGTCTCGACCGCGGGCACTCGGGCGTCCTCGCCCGAGTGCTGTAAGGGCGGAGGACGAAAAATCGTCGACGTTCTTATTGTGTGAAACTACTTCCGCCGGTTCCTGCGCCCGGCGATACGCGCATCCAGGGACTTCACCCCAATCGTGCGTCCGGCCCTGTAGTCCGCCAGCGAGGCATCCGTCGTCGCGGTACTTTCGGGCGTCACTGCCCAAGCCTCGTGGGCCGGGACCACGCGCACATCGGCCGGCTCATGCGGACCAATTGCCGTCTCTCTGAGGATGACAAACCGCCGTTGTCTTTCGGCCATCTGAAAAGGTTACCTCGGCAGGGCCATCGACCGAGTGTTCACGATGCCCGCAACTCCGACTTGAACGCAATGAACCCCGTCGGCGGAGGAACCGCACCTGCTTGCCGCAACTTGGCGGCGAGTTGGCCGCGGTGATAGCTGGAGTGGTCGACCACGTGGATCATCAGGTCGCGTAATGGATGATGATCGGCCGCTCCGCTCAGGAATCGAAACGCTACCTCGGACGAGAGCGCAGCGTCAGAAAGCTCTTGAAGAAAGACGTTACGCTGGGCCTCGACGTCCGACAGATGTTCCAAGAGGACGGAGAGACTGCCTGAGACCCAATCAGGGATCGACTCCGGGCTACGGCCGTTCCAGCGTTCGAGCCATGCCCACTCCGCGGCAACGATGTGCGCGACGACATCCCGGATGCTCTTGTAGCTGCCGCCGAGGTCCTGGGCAAGCGCTTCGGTTGAAAGGATGCTGGCCGCGCGCAGGAGACGGTGGTTTGCCCAGTCGTTGTAGCGATACAGCTCGATGATTTCGCTGGGGCGCATCGGCCTAGGTTAAACACCCGGCATCGAGCCGGCAAATGTCGCGCCTCGCGCCGCGGGCTCGAACGAGGCCGTACGGCCGCGTCTCGTAAGAAAAGCGTACACACGATCACCGCTCTCCAGCAGTTGGATCGATCGCGGTCCATCCCAGCCTGAACACCTGCTGATCGATGAGTACTCGATCTCGATGGTCTCGCCTGCGTGAACGCGGGTTTCCGATCGGGCCACGCGAAGAATGCGAGCATCAACCTTGACCTCACGAATCACCTCGAAATCGAAGAAAGCGCAACCTGATGGTTTGGCGAAACGTCGATGCACACGAACGGAGGAAACCTGAATGAACAGAACCTCTGGCGCCTTCCTCTGCATGTCTTTGTAGACGTCGGGCGGGAGCTCAGCGAGAACAGGGGCTGCAATCATTAGAAGGATTGCAATTGCTGAGCAGCGCATATACCGAGCGAACCCTTATCACCACGGAGACACAGAGAGCACAGAGGTTGGGTTTCAACTCTGTGTCCTCTGTGTCTCTGTGGTTCAGTTCTTCCGATCGTCCAAAGAGGACTACACCCCCACCCTTTCCGCTGCCGCGTATCCCTCCACGGCCTCATCCTCATACCCCCCGTGATACTCGCGGGTGTCGGGGCGTTTGATCTGGCTGTGGGGGACGATGCGGTCGCGGCGGGTGCTGCGGAAGTCGTCGAGCGTCTTGAAGCCTCTCGCGTCCATGAAGGCG
>DATLVW010000879.1:0-14054 GCA_035577085.1 Thermoanaerobaculia bacterium | reverse complement strand
CGGCTACCGCCTTGCCATCGTCAATCCGCAGACTCTGGTCGGCGCGGAGATCCAGTCAATCCTTCGCGAGCGGGCCTTTCCCTTCGCCAAAGTCGTCCTGCTCGACAGCAGCGGAACGGCGACCGGATTGCTGACGGAGATCGGCGATGAGCCGGCAGTCGTGCTTCCGGTCTCCGATGACGAAATGGAAGATTGCGACGTCGTCTTCTTCTGCGGACCGGCCGAGAAGAATCGCGAATGGATCGAGCGCTACGACGACGACAACTTCGTCGCGATCGATCTCTCGCAGCCGTCCAGCGCCGCGGAAGGCAAGCTCGCCATCGCCGGCGTGAATCTCGACGAGATCGACGCGCAAGACCGGTTGCTCATATCGCCGCATCCGGCCGCGATTCCGATCGCGCTCATCCTCCACCAGATCGAGCGCATCAGCCGCGTGGAGAGTTGCACCGCGACGGTCGTGCAGCCAGCGTCCGAATCGGGACAGCTCGGCGTGGAGGAGCTGGCCCGGCAGACGATCAGCGTCCTCAACATCCAGACCGTGCCGCAGGAAGTGTTCGACCGGCAACTGGCCTTCAATCTCTACCCGGCTCCGGAGCGCAACGAGGAGTACATCGCCTCGCAGATCCGCGCGCTGACCGATCCCACCACGCAACTGGCGCTCCTGATGACGCAGGGCACGATCTTTCACAGCCACACCTTCTCGCTCTTCGTGCGAACGAAAGACGATCTCAGCGTCGAACGGATCACGACGTCGCTGCGCGAGAACGCCGCGATCGCGTTCGCGGAGGGCGATCAGGCCTTCGGCACGATCGACGCGGCGGGCAAGGACGAAGTGCTGATCGCCGAGGTGCGGCCGGATGCGTCGATTCGCGGCGGCTTCTGGGTGTGGGCCGTCTGCGATAATCTCCGCCGCAGCTCCGCGCTGAACGCCGTGCTCATCGCCGAGAAGGTATTGTTCGGAAGCGGAGTGAATTGAGTAAAGCAGAGATCAGAGACAAGAGATTAGAGATCAGGAAAACCAGCGTCGCGCGCTGCTGATTCTTTCCTGATCTCTGATCCTCTGATCTCTCTGCGCAACACTGGCCGCTAACAAGGAGAGAACCTATGCAAGACTTCTACGAACCGAAAGTCGGCGACGTAGCACCCGACTTTCGTCTGCCGTCGACACGCGGCAAAGAGATGACGCTGAAAGAGCACAAGGGGAAGGACGTCATCCTTTACTTTTATCCGAAGGACGATACGCCGGGTTGCACGGCCGAGGCGTGCTCGTTCCGCGATCACGAATCCGATCTCAGCAAAGCTCACGCGGTAGTCCTAGGTGTTTCCACCGACTCGCTGGAAAGCCACGACAAGTTCCGCGGCAAGTACGAGCTCAACTTCCCTCTCCTCTCCGACTCGACCGGCGACATCGTGAAGATGTACGGCGTTTGGAAAGAGAAGAACATGTACGGCAAGCGCTACTGGGGTGTGGCCCGCACGACGTTCTGGATCGGCCCCGACGGCAAGATCAAGAAGATCTGGAAAAAGGTCGACACGAAGCGCCACGCGGAAGAGGTGCTCGCCGCGCTCGACGAAGCGCACGCAAAGAAGTAGTTCATCTGCGTCAATCTGCGCCATCTGCGGATAAAGCCTTTCGCAGATGAAACCTGCGCCATTCGTCCGCGTCCAAGTAAACGAACTCCTCCTCACCCGAGTAGAGGTTGTTTGAGAACGCACGAACGATGACTGCCGAGGCGCTGTTGACGATGGATGTAACCGCGGTGCCGAGGACGTCGGAGACGGCGCCGGCGCTCCTGGCGGCAATCCGCCTCGCCCGCGACGGTAACGAGCGTGCTTTCGAGGAGATCATGCTCGCATCCCAACATCGTGTCGCATTGCTTTCGTGGCGAATCCTGGGGGATGCCGAAGAGGTCAAGGAGGCGACGCAGGAGACGTTTCTGCGCGTCTTCCGTCACCTGCACGGCTACGACGAACAGCAGAACTTCTTCGGCTGGCTCTTCCGCGTCACCGTGAACGTCTGCCGCGATCTGGAGAAGAAACGCAGACGGCGCTGGATCTTCGCGCCGTTCGATTCCGCCCTGAGCATCGCCAGCAGCGCCCGTGCCGCGGATGAGGATCTCGCGACGAAGGACGAAGTCGCACTGCTCACGCGCGCCATCGATGCGCTGCCGGCAAAAGAGCGGCTGGCCATCATCCTTCGCGACGTCGAGGAGCTACCGACGGACGAAGTGGCCGCAATCCTCGGCAGCACGCCCTCGACGGTGCGGGTGCAAATCAGCAAAGCACGCGCGAAGTTGCGCGTCTGGATCGAAGCGCGAGGAGGTTCGCGATGAAGATGACCGAGTTCCGTTCGACGCATCCGCTTTCTGACGATGACCTGTCCGCGATCCGCGCCAAGGTTATGGCCAAAGTCGCGCAAAACCAGCGGCGCGGAATCCCTCTCTTCGCGCGGCTTGCCGTCGCCGCGCTGCTCGTCATCGCAGTCGGCATCAGCTTCGTCGTTAGAAGGCAGACACCGGCTGCGGTGGCTACCAGCAACCCGCAGATCATCAGACCGCCTCATGGAACGCCGGCGGCTCCCCACATGAACACAACCATCGAGACCGCGCGCGCTGCGCCGCCATCGAACGCTGTTCAGTCGGCGAGGTCTTCGATACCGAAAGCCGCTGCGCGCCAGCCCGTCGCGCGCGCCGTCTATCGGCCGAAGCATCGCCCACCGCAGCATCCCGAGTACCAAACCATCCGCATGGAAATCCGGACGCCGGATCCCGACGTCCGCATCATCTGGATCGCGAACCAGACCCCGACAACAACAGGAGGCAACTCATGAAACGAATCATCGTCATTATCGCGTCACTGCTCATCGCCACTGCCGCGATCGCACAAGAGAAAAGCGCCGATAAGAGCTCAGACGAGTACAACACCACGCGCGAGCTGCAGAGCAAAGTCTTCGAGGTTCACAACCGCGACGCCCGTGAGATCGCCGCGTCCGTCAAGCTGCTGGGCAGCGGCTTCAAAGGCACGGCTCTTAGCGTCAACGAAGACCTGCACACGATCACCGCGCGCGATTTCAAGGAGAACATCGTCGCCATTGAAAGCGCGATCGCACGGCTCGACCATCCCGTCGCCGACACGCCCGACATCGAGCTGAAAATCTCCGTGCTGATCGGCTCGAAGACGCCGCTCGCCGGCGCCGAAAGCATCCCTGAGGAGCTGGCGCCGGTGGTCAAGCAGCTCCAGTCGACGCTCCGTTACGCCCACTATGGCCTGATGACCGCCGTGGTGCAGCGGACAAAGCCGGGCAACGGCATCAACGGATCGGGCGTCGCCGAGCCCACCCTCCTCGGCATGACCGTCCGCGAAGGCCAGCCGATCCTCTACACCTATCGCCTGGTGCGCATCACCACCACCGACTCCGAGCACCCCTCGATCGACATCCAGAATTTCGAATTCTCGATGCGCGTCCCCATCACCGTCGGCGGCGCCCAACCGATCCAATACCAGTCCGTCG
The DNA here is from genome assembly GCA_035577085.1 of Thermoanaerobaculia bacterium. Classification (GTDB taxonomy): domain Bacteria; phylum Acidobacteriota; class Thermoanaerobaculia; order Gp7-AA8; family Gp7-AA8; genus JADGNZ01. Next base: position 10,543 of record DATLVW010000879.1, on the reverse strand, counting down.
GCTTCGAGACCCCAGTCTCCGTCCGCCAAAACGAAAAGGTAGTCATCGGCACAACGACGATGGGCGACAAAGCGCTGATCGTCGTCGTGACGGCGACGGTGGCGGGGAAGGGATAGGCCGCGCGGTCTCGGACTTTTTCACACTCGCCACGCCCTCGAATCGAGCGCCTTCTCCCCATCGCTTTTTGATGGGGAGAAGGTGGCCGAAGGCCGGATGGGGCAAGACCTCACGCGTTCCACCCCCAGCCGTCATATGCTCCATTCGCCTATGAAGATGACCAGACTGATCGCCGCCCTCAACACCACCCTCCTGTTGCTCGCCGCCTCCCTCTCCGCCTCGCCTGAGCAGGATGTCCGCGCCGCCGTGCTCCACTACCGTCAGGCGCTGGTCAAGAAGGATCTGCCCACGCTCGAGCAGATCTGGACCGATGACTACATCTCCATCAATTCCCACGGTGTGATCCGAACCAAAGCCGAGCGCCTCGCCGATCTCAAGTCCGGCGCCACATCTGTCGAATCGATCCGGCACGAGGGTGACATCGCCGTGAAGATCCACGGCGACGTGGCTATCGTCACCTCGCAGATCACCCTCGCCGGTCGTTACAACGGCAAGGAGGTCTCGGGCGAGTTTCGCAGCACGCACATCTGGAAAAACGATAAGGGTCACTGGCAGTTGCTGATGAACCAGTTGACGGCGATTGCGAAGGACTAGCGTCACGTCCATCTTGAAAACGTGAGTCGCCTCGGCCCGCACAGATCGCGTTCACCAGCGTGCACTTCAACGCCAACTGGCGGTTGCAGGCGTGATCCCAGCAGATCGCAGCCCTGCTTCAGCCTGGGAACCGCAAGGCCAATTCTCTGTCGCCCGCTGAAGCGGGCTTCGCAAATTGGGGACCACATCGAGACCCCCGGCTGAAGCCGGGGGCTACGATCTCACAACCGTGACACGTTCGATTCTGTTCAGACGGTATTTGACTCTGGTGGTCAAAACGCCCAGCCGCGATCCCTCTCATCGGGCACGAAGCTCCGGCAAACAACCGATGATGAGATCGTAGCCCCCGGCTTCAGCCGGGGGTCTTCGCGAAAGTTCCCATCAGCCAAGCCCGCTTCAGCGGGCGACAGAACGATTCCAGCGGAACACACGCCCACCGCGATCCCGACGTCATCGTGCACGAAATCCCGGCAAACAACTGAGGATGTGCGATCACGTCCCGCGTGCGCTCAAGGGAAACTGGGGATTTCAACTGGAACACGACGGCCGCAACCGCCAACGCGTACTTCACGCAAGCTAGAACTTCGACCTCCGCCCTTACAGCACTCGGGCGAGGACGCCCGCGTGCCCGCGGTCGAGACGACCGCACTCCATTTCGTCAATCGGTGACCTTTGTCACGAGCGGCGCCCGGATACCGGCTACCCTGAGTCACCTTCATACGGTCGCAATAGGAGAACTTCATGCATTTCTTCCGGTCGCAGACGGCGCTCGCCGCTGCCGGTCTGTTCACTGTGGCAATTCTTTTCTCGGTACCGAACGCGCAGGCGGCTACGTTTAGCGTCATCAACACACTCGATTCCGGAGCAGGCTCGCTCCGTCAGGCCATTACGGACGCGAATGCGACGGCGGGATTCGACACCATCGTCTTCGCGATTCCGGGGGCTGGCGTGCACACGATCGCGCCCACGAGCAACCTCCCGCCCATCACGGAGGGCGTCTTCATCGACGGCTACTCGCAAGCCGGGTCGAGCGCCAATACCCTGGCCCTCGGCGACAATGCCGTTCTTCAGATTGAGGTGACGGGTACCGCCATCTCCAACGGCATCGGCTTCAGTCTCACTGGTACCGTGACCAGCGGCGAGATCCGCGGGTTGCTGATCACCAAGTGGAACAACGCCATTCAGATGTCCGGCACCACCAACTTCACCATCGACGGCAACTTCTTCGGCACGAATGCCACCGGCACGGCGACGTCATCCGCGACCGCCAACGGCAGCGCGTTCTTCATTCTCAACTCCTCCGCGAACAACACGGTGGGAGGCGCCACCAACGCCGCGCGCAACATCATCTCCGGAAGCACGACCGCGGGCATCACGATGGGCAACAGCGGCACGACCGGCAATGTCATTCAGAACAACTACATCGGCACGAACGCCGCCGGCACGGGCGCTCTCCCAAACCTTCAGGGCATCTCGCTCAACGGTGCCGATGCCAACACCATCCGTGGCAATGTGATCTCCGGAAATAACACCAGCGCTACGTTCTCGGCCGGCATCTCCATCATTAACACCTCGAATCACATCCTCGTCGTTGGCAACAAGATCGGCACGACCGCGGACGGCACGGCGCCGCTTCCCAACACGTACGGCATCACGCTCTCCGACGGTTTCTCGGGCGGCGCCACGTCAACCACGATCGGCACGCAGGCCGAGCCGAACACGATCGCGTTCAACACGAAAGCCGGCGTAGCCCTGCAGGCCTTCACATCGAAGGTCTCACGCCTGAACACGATCCGCTACAACTCCATCTACAGCAACGGCACACTCGGCATCGACCTGGGTGATGACGGCATCACGCCGAACGACTCCGGCGACGGCGACACGGGCCTGTTCAACGATCTGCAGAACTTTCCGGTGCTCACCTCCGCCCAGTTCGGCGCGGGAACGCTGACGATCGGCGGCTCTCTGAACAGCATGCCTTCCAGTGCCTACAACGTTCAGTTCTTCCAGAGCACTGCGTGCGATCCATCCGGCGCGGGAGAGGGCCAGACCTTCCTTGGCGAGACCACCGTCAACACCGATGCATCCGGCATCGGCACCTTCAACGTGAACTTCCCCGGGACCGCTGCCGGAGTCGTCACCGCCATCGCCACCGACTCCCTCGGCAACACCTCCGAATTCTCCGCGTGCCAGACGATTACCACACCGGCCCTGCCGCAGATCAGCATCAGTGACGCGCAGTTGGTGGAAGGAAACGCCGGCACGTCCCTGATGACCTTCAACGTCATTCTCTCGGCAGCGTCGGCGGCGACCGTGACCGTCAACTATGCGACGGCCGATCAGACGGCGACCGCGGGCTCCGACTACGTTGCGGGGAGCGGCACGGTCACCTTCAGCCCCGGTCAGACCACGAAGCCCGTCACGGTCACGATCAACGGCGATGTGACCGCCGAGGCGGACGAGACCTTCCTCGTGAACCTCAACACGCCGGTCAACGCCACGATCCTCGATGGTCAGGGCGTCGGCACCATCAAGAACGACGACAACCTTTCAGCGCTCTCGATCAATGACGTCACGCTCGCCGAAGGCAACTCCGGCACGACCAGCTTTACCTTCACCGTCACGCTCACTCCGGCGGCGGCGTTCCCTGTCACCGTCAACTACGCGACCGCTGACGGAACCGCGATCGCCGGCAGCGACTACCAGCCTGCCAGCGGTTCGCTGACGTTCACCGCGGGACAGACCACAAAAACGGTCACCGTTCTCGTGAACGGCGACGTGACGACGGAGCCGAACGAAACATTCGTCGTCAATCTCTTCAATCCGGGCAACGCTTCGATCAGCGACGCGCAGGGGCTGGGAACGATCACGAACGATGATGCCAATCCATCGATCACGATCAACGACCCTTCCGTCGTCGAAGGCAATAGCGGTTCGAAATCGATGAATTTCGTGATCACGCTGTCGAATCCGACCTCCACTCAGCTTTCCGTTCCCTTCAGCCTCGCCGACGGAACGGCCAACGTCGGGACCGACTACCAGACCAATAGCGGCTCCTTCAGCGTCTTCGCCGGTAATGTCACGGCCACGGTTTCGATCGGGATCAACGGCGACACCACTGTCGAGCCCGACGAGACCTTCTTCATGAACCTAGGCTCGGTGGCCGGCGCCACGATCGCCAAACCACAGGGAACCGGCACGATCATCAATGACGACGGTCTGGCCTCGCCCGGCATCTCGATCAGTGATGTGACGGCCAGCGAAGGCAACTCCGGCACGACGAACTTCAACTTCGCGGTTTCGCTCACCGCCAGCTCGGCCTCGACGATCACGGTCAACTACGCCACAGCCGATGGAACTGCCACCGCGCCGTCGGACTACACCGCGAAGTCGGGCGTCGTTACGTTCGCTCCCGGCCAAACATCGCAGAGCGTGACAATCGCCGTGAATGGCGACACGCTCTTCGAGCCTAACGAGACCTTCTTCGTCAATCTCACATCTCCCGCCAACGCAGTCATCATCGACAGCCAGGGTCAGGGAACGATCAACAATGACGACGTGGTCGGCTCGGCCGATCTTTCTATTCTCAAGACGGGAGCCACAACCGCAGCCGGAAGCGCGAACGTCGTCTACAGCATCGTCGTGACGAACAACGGTCCCACCGGTGCGTCGGCTGTGACGGTCACAGATGTCCTGCCTGCGGGAACGACGTTCGTGTCGGCACAAACGACCCAGGGCGTCTGCAGCGGCACCACGACGGTAATCTGCGCCCTAGGTGCACTGAACAACGGCAGCAATGCCACGATCACGTTGACCATCCAGATGCCCGCAGCGTCGGGCGTCGTCTCGAACACCGCGACCGTGACCGCCGCCGAAAACGACCCAACGCCGGCGAACAACACATCCACCGCAGCGACAACGGTGAGCGGCGCGAGCCCGCCGAGCCCTGTGCCGGCACAGTCGACACTGCTGCTGCTGATGCTCGGCGTCCTCCTGGGAACGCTGGCGGTGATCCGCTTGCGGTAACTTCAGCACATGCTTGGCAAGAAAGGCGGCCGTCTGGCCGCCTTTTTCTTATTGCCAAGGCTGGCTGTCTTCGCCATCGCAGGTTCCGCACGGTGAAACCTCCGGTCTGCGCGGTAAAACCTCCGGTCCGCACGGTTAAACCGCCGGCCCGCACCGTTAAACCTCCGGCCCGCACCGTCAAACCTCCGGCCCGCACCGTCAAACCGTCGGCCCGCACCGTCAAACCCCCGGCCCGCACCGTCAAACCTCCGGCCCGCACGGTAAAACCCCCGGCCCGCACGGTTAAACCAAGGGCCCGCTTGGAAAACCCTCCGGTCCGCACGGTAAGCCCTTTGGTCCCCACCACTCTCCGTTCGCCAGAACGAAAAAGTACAGTTGAAATCGTCAGTTGCCTGCAGGCGCGTGAATACGATCTGCGAAGGCTGCGGTGCCGACGCGTACAGCTGGCCGCCCTTGAACGCGATCTGCAGGAGCGGAGGCGACCCACGTTTTCAAGTTGGACGTGAGACTAGTCTTCCAGCTTTCTGTCTGCGATGACGCCACGCATGGCCACAACGCGGCGCGGCGCAAAGCTCACCAGCCGCTCTGCGTGCTGGTCCTCGCGTTCCCGAAGATAGTCGAACAGCCTGTCGAGATCGTTGCCGACCTCATTCATCAGTTCCTCGCGCAATTTGCGAGTTTCAGCGACGATCGGATCTTCGTGCATCGTTTAGCCTTCCATCAGTTCCTCGGGCGTACAAACAGTCGTGGGCTCAAATCCCATTTCACGACAGACCGTTGCCACCGTGCGAAAAACAATCGCGTTGGCGATGTGCGTGCAATTCCAGGTCAGCAGGAAGTCCATCGCGTTTACGGTAGCAACGGCGATGTGCATGGCGTCGGCTGCTGCCTTTGGTGGCAATGCTGTCGAACGCAGAATAGCTGCCGCTAGTTCTCTTGCCTGTTCGGTGACGCGCAGAATCGGAAAAGACTCCAGGACTGCGAGCCTCGCCGCGGCCGCCATCTGATCTCCACGCGCTGCCTCATCCAGAACGATCTCCGAGATGAACAAGTCGAAGCGGTTCCGTTTCTCGTCCCACCACTCGCGAGTAAGTCCCTGATGAGCCTTTGTAACTGGCTCGCGCGCCGGCCACGCAGTCAGGTAGCTCACGATTGTGGTTTCAAGGTAAGCCTTCGGTCGCACAGGGCAACCCTAACCCAAATGGGTCGTGCGGAGAAGCCGATGTGATTCGCGGCTCGCCTTACACCGCTGCCGGCTTGAACGCGCGGATCCGGTTGCACGCTTCTTCGAGCGACGCGAAATCTTTCGCGAAGCAGAAGCGGAGCATGCGTTTGCCTGCGTCTGAAACGAAGAAGGCCGAGCCGGGGACGGAGGCGACGCGGGTGTTATCGAGAAGTGCCTGCGCGGCTTCCTTGTCGTCGCGGAAATCATCGGGAATCGTGGCGAGCATGTAGTACGCGCCTTGCGGCACCGAGGGGGTAAAGCCGGCCTCGGAAAGCGCGTCGGCGAGGAGGTCGCGTTTTTTCTCGTAGTCGGCTGCCATCTGGAGATAGTAGTCGTCGCCGATCTCCAGCGCCCGGGCCACACCCCATTGAAGCGGAGTCGGCGCGCAAATCGCGAAGAGATCGTTCATCAGGCCGATAGCGCTTGCGACGCGCTCGTCGGCGACGACGTAGCCGATCCGCCAGCCGGTGATCGAGAACGTTTTCGAGAAGCCGCTGATCGTAATGGCCAAATCGCGGCAGGATGGGATCGAGGCGACCGATACATGTTTCCGGCCGTCGTAGACGATGTATTCGTAGATCTCATCCGTGAATATCCAGGTGCCGAATTCGCGGCACAGCTCGCCGATCTTCTCTAAATCCTCGCGCGTGAACACTTTTCCCGACGGATTCGACGGCGTGCAGACGACGATCGCCTTGGTCTTTTTCGAAAAAGCGGCGCGCAGAACGTCGAAGTCGATCGTCCAGTCCGGCGCCTGCAGCGGAACGAATTTCGGTTCGAAGCCGAGGACCTTGAACGTGTTCAGGTGATATCCGTAATACGGCTCGAAGAGGATCACTTCATCGCCAACATTCAACGTTGCCATCGCCGCGGCGAGGAAACCGCCGCTCGAGCCGACCGTGACCACGATCTCCTTTGCCGGGTCGGCAGTGAATCCGTTGTGACGCTCGACCTTTCGCGCGATGCGTTCGCGAAGCAGGTCGATCCCTTCGAACTTCGAGTAGGTCGCCTTGTTCGCACGGATGGCATCGCAAGCGCCGTCGATAAGCTCAGGAATCGTGGGCAGATCGCAGATACCCTGCCCGAGGTTGATGCCGCCGACGCGCTCACACTCGCGGGACATACGGCGGATGTCGGACTGCACAAGGCCGCGGAGACGATCGCTGATCTGGTTCATGGTGCGGATAGTTTAAAGCACAGACAAAAGTGTCTGTGCCACATTGAGCTGCGTGACAGGAAGGCCTGAGCAAAGAAGCAGGTGTCTGTGGCACAGACAGAGTGCCTGTCACATTGAGCTGGCGATACGAAAGCCCCGGGCACGAAGCAGGAGTGGTGTGGCACAGACACTCTTGTCTGTGCTTTCGAATCACGACGACCGGAACACTCCCGCCCACCACTCCCCTTTCGATCGCTCATCGACGATCGACAGTCCGTGCTCCGCGCAAGCGGCGACGACGTCATCGCGCTTGATGACGAGGATCCCGCTGAGGATCAGCGATCCGACGACATGCCGCTTCACGTCGCCGAGGAGCGGGATGATGACCTCGGGGATGATGTTCATCGTGACGATGTCGAACGCGCCGCCGCGAAGCGCGTCTGTTCCTCCGATGAAAAGAGGCATCCGTTCAGGCTCGACTTCGTTGCGGGCGCGGTTCTCGCGCAGTGCTGCGAAGGCGTCGACGTCATTGTCGAAGGCGATGACTTGTTGTCCGCCGAGGCGGCACATGGCGAGAGCGAGGATGCCGCTGCCGGCGCCGATGTCGAGACCGTACTTTCCGGCGACGTCCATCGTTTCCAGGATCTCGATGCAGAGCGACGTCGTTTCGTGCGAACCGGTGCCGAAGGCTTGCTCCTGCGGCACGACGAGCGCGCGGCGTTTGGTATCGCGCGGAATCAGCGAGGCATCGGGAGCGACGACGAAATGCTCGCCGATGAAGAGCGGCTCGAGCGATTGCTGGTAGTGCTCGAGCCAATCGATCCGGTCGCGCTCGGTGGTGCGGAGCTCGATGCCTTCGATGTCGCGCAACTCTGCCGCGGCAGCGTCCCGGTCGTGCGCCGAATCGAAGTAGGCGGAGACAATCGACGTGCCGTTTGCCTCGGACGAGGAGCTGCCGGTCGATTGCGTGAGGAACAATCGCGACTGCACGAGATCCTCGAGCGCGAGGTCGCGCGCATCGAACGAAACATCGAGGATGAAGTCCTTCACTCTTTCGGTTCGCCGTAAAGCTCGGCGTAGTCTTCCATCGCCGCCTGCACGACCGCGTGTGCGTGGGCGAAACCGTACGAGCCCGAGATGCGGATGTTCACGGGGCCGCCGGGAACGAGTTTGTACGTTGCGAAGTAATGTTCGAGCCGTTCGATGAGCACGGAGGGAACGTCGCTGAGGTCGTGCGCGTCGCCCCAGACGTAGTCGCCCTGCAGCACGGCGATGATCTTGTCGTCCGCCTCATCACGATCGACGAGCTGCAATCCGCCGATCACGCGCGCGGAGAGGATGATCTCGGACTTGGCAATGGGCCGCTCGCTGAGCACGCAGATGTCGAGCGGATCGCCATCGCCACGCTTGGTGACCGGCGTCAGCGCGGCAACGCGTGGACCGCAATATGTTCTGGGGATGAATCCGTAAAGTGCAGGCGGCTGCGACGACGTTCGCTGCGGACGATCGACGCGAAGGTAGCCGGACGCTTTGTCGACTTCGTACTTGATGAGATCGAACGGCGTGATCTCGATATAGGCGTTGACGATGCTCGGCACATCGGGACCAGCAGGCAGCCCGTGCCAGGGATGGGGACGCCAGCGGGAGAAGGATTGCTCGGCCACGGGGGAAGGATTGTAGCGCGCGATGAAGGGCGAAGGCGCTCACGACCGATCGTGCCGTCCCATCGCGTCATACCTTCGTGTTATCCCATACATAGTGCCACCCATCGTGTCATCCTGAGACTGCCGGAGCCGCCCGCGCAAATCGCGATCTTTGCGCAGCGTGTGCGAGGCGGCGGAGGACGTCGAAGGATCTCAAACTACGCAGATCGTGTTCGTCCAGCGCGAGCGATTGTGATCAGAGACGCTCGAACGAGACCTTCGTATTTTGAGATCCTTCGACCGTCCTCCGCCGCCGATGCCTGCCGGGTGCGAGAGCAGCGAATCTTGCGGCGGCTTCGGCGGCTCAGGATGACACAAATGGGAGTCGTCGAAGATTTGCCCCTACTGCGCCGTGAAAAAGTCCTTCACCTTCCCGAATACACCCTTGTCCTGCAGCGGGGTCTCGCCTTCGAGCTCGGCGTAGCGCGTCAATAAGTCGCGGTGCGCTTCGTCGAGCGTGGTGGGGATACGGACCGAGACGTGGACGTAGTGGTCGCCGCGGCCGGGGCCCTGGAGGAACTGCACGCCTTTGTTGCGGAGGCGGAAGATCTGGTTCGGTTGGGTGCCGGGTGGGACGCGCAGCGGCTCGGTTCCTTCGATCGTCGCGGTCTGCAGGTCGGCGCCGAGGGCGGCCTGGGTGAAGGAAATCGTCTGTTCGGAATGGATGTCGTAGTCGCGGCGCGTGAAGGTGGCGTGCTCGCGGACCGAGAGGAAGACGTACAGGTCGCCGGATGGTCCGCCGTTGAATCCTGCTTCGCCTTCACCCGCCACGCGCAGACGCGAGCCGTCGTCGACGCCTGCCGGGATCTTGACCGAGATCGTCTTCTCTTCGCGTACGCGGCCGGCGCCATCGCACGACGCGCACGGATCCTTGATCACTTTTCCGGCGCCGCCACACTGCGGACACGTGCGGGCTACCGCAAAGAAGCCCTGCGAGTAGCGCACTTGTCCGCGGCCCGCGCATCCGGTGCAGGTGACCGGCTGCGTGCCCGCTTTCGCGCCGCTGCCGTGGCACACGTTGCACGTGGCAACGCGGGGAACGTCGATCGTCACATCCTTGCCGAAAACCGCTTCCTCGAATTCGAGGGTGAGGTCGTAGCGGAGATCGTTGCCGCGCGCCGCGCGAGTGGTGCGCTTGCGGCCGGTGCCGAAGAAGTCGCCGAATCCGAAGAGGTCGCCGAGGATGTCGCCGAAGTCGGCGAACTGGTTCGGATCGAAGCCGCCGCCACCAACGGCCTGGTGGCCGAAGCGATCGTAGCGGGCTCGTTTCTCGTCATCGGAAAGCACGCCATACGCTTCGGCCGCTTCCTTGAACTTCTCCTCGGCATCCGCATCGCCCGGATTCTTGTCGGGGTGATACTTCACGGCGAGCCGGCGGTATGCCTTCTTGATGTCGTCGACGGCGGCCGTGCGGGCGATGCCGAGGACTTCGTAATAGTCGCGTTTTTCTGTCGTAGCCATCGTTTACTGGTTGGTCGGTTCGCTCGGACTGTTCATCTTCATCGGGTTGTAGAGCATCACGCTCGTCAGGATGCGTGACGCGGCCTGCAACTCGAAGATGGCGTCGTTCAGACGCTGCCTTTCTTCCGAGGTCACCTGCTCTTTCGATTTGGTGATGATCTTCTGGACTTTGTCGCGGTCTTCGTCGCTGAGCATTTTGCCAAACTCGCGGAAGACCTTCTCGTTCGTGTAAACCATGCCCTCGAGCTTGTTCTGCAACAT
>DATLVW010000878.1:0-3145 GCA_035577085.1 Thermoanaerobaculia bacterium | reverse complement strand
GTCGAGCGTCTTCGCGCGCAGTACATGTTTTCTCCGAAGATGTTCCTCCGCGCCGTCGTGCAGAATCAGCGAACGAGCTCCAACCCGCTCATCTACGGCGTCGACATGCCTCTTCGCGCGGGCACGCTTTCATCGCAGATCCTCTTCGCCTACAAGGTGAACTGGCAGAGCGTCCTCTACTTCGGCTACGGCGACATCCGCGACGTAAACGAAGAGGTCAACAACACCGATCCAGCCAATCGTGTCTACAAGCGCAACTTCCTCCTGTCCAACCGGCAGGTGTTCTTCAAGATGAGCTACGCGTTTCAGAAGTAGGGGAGTGGGAGTTGGGGGTGGGGTGTGGGGTGTGGGGGAGTGAGATGTCGGTGGCGAGTTTCGGGCGGGTATCACTTGCTGACTCTCCGCCCCGAGATCGTGTCATCCTGAGACTGCCGTAGGACACGAAGTGCCGGAGGACGTGGAAGGATCTCAAAATTCGAAGATCGTGTTTGACTAGCGCGAGCGAACGTCATTGTCCACACTCGCTCGCGCTGGACTGCCACGATTGTCGCGGCGGAGATCCTTCGCCGTCCTCCGCCGCCACTCCACGTCGCGCGAGGGCTCGATCGCAGCTGGCGGCTCCGGCTGTCTCAGGATGACACAACCCCGCTGGTCCTGAGATGTCACACGAGCGGTAGGCCAGAGTTCTTCACTCCCAACGCGCGCTTTACTGCGTCCACGCCACACGCTGCCGCAATCAACAACTGCGGCATGATCGGTACGCGAAAGCGTGACTCCGATTCGCCTCCCGCGGAGATCAGCACGTAGTAGGCGATCGTTGCCACCAGTAAGAGAGCGAGATTTCGATCGCGCCGCCACAGCGCGGCCGCGCCGATCGCGGCGAAGGTGAAGACGATAGCGGTGAACGCGTCCAGTCCGTGCTGCACGATCATCGCTGGAAAACGGCTGACCACCTCCATTCCCTCCCAGCGGCTGTCGAATAGATTCACGAGTAGTCCGCGCAACGTGAGCATCGCCGCGGCGCGCGGATGCTGCCGCAACACCCGCCACGCGATCTGCGAGTAGTACTTGCTGCGCACGGCATCGGGCAGATCCTCTGCATCCTGAATGTGCAACTTCGCCTGAATCTCGGCGTCTGCATCTCCGACGAGCCCTTTCTGTTCATCGACGAGATCCGCATCGAAGTCGCCGTCATCTTCGATCGCCAACGCTCCGGCGGCGCGGTAGGAGAGCATGTTCATGCCGCCGATCGACGAGACCGTGAAGACGCCCGTGTGATGCAGATTGCGAAGCTCCCATCCGATCGGAAGGACGAGCGCGAGAGCGATGAACGAGGCGATCGTCCGCATGCGGACGCGGTTGATGCCGAGGCAGAGCGCGAGCACGATGAAGTAGACGATCGCTACCGGCCGGATCAGCACGAGGACGCCGGTGAGCACTCCGGCCAGTGGCAGCTTTCGGTTGTACGCGACGAGCACGAAGACGACGAACAGCAGCGCCGTGAAAAGCGACTCCGTCAGGATCTTGTTCGCGTAGTGCAGCGTCGGCGTGTCGATGGCGAAGAGAACTGCCGCCGTCAGCGCGACGAACCGGCTACCGATGCGGCGCGCGACGAAGAGATAGATGGCCACGGCGAGCGCGGCGTTCAGAAGATGCTGGAAGACGATCACCGGCACGATGCGCAATCCGAACGCGGTCAGCAGCAGCGGATAGCCCGGCGTGCGCATGGTCTCGATGATGCCGTCGCCGGTAGTGAAGCCGAGTCCATGAAGGAGATTGCGGGCTGGCTCGATGTAGGTGAACGAGTCGGGGAAGAAATAGTCAGGCGCGGCGTAGGCGAAGTAGAGAAAATTCGTCACCAGCGAAACGATCCCGACGACGATGAGATCGATTCGTTCCCGCGTGCTCAGTGCCATGGCCGCGCATTCTAGAGCCCATCCGCAGATGACGCAGATAAACGCAGATGAGAGCTGCTGCGATCTCCATCTGCGTCGATCTGCGACATCTGCGGATCAACCTACGTCCGCAACTGGCTTTCCAACTCATCCGGCCGCGCTGACCGCATCCGCGCGTCTTCGACTGAGATCACCCCCTGCCGCACCAACCGCGCCAGCGAATCCTCGATCGAGATCATGCCCTGGCGTTTGCCGAGGGTGATTTCGGAGATCAGGTTCTCCATCTTGTCGCGGCGGAGGTGATTGCGGACCGCGGCATTGGCCAGGAGCACCTCCACCGCCACCGCACGACCGTTGCCGGACGAGGCGGGAAGCAATTGCTGCACGACGATGGCGTTGAGGCTGAGCGAAAGCTGCTGCCGGATCTGCGTCTGCTGTCCCGGCGGGAAGACGTCGACGATGCGGTGAACCGCCTGCGCCACATCGCTCGTGTGCAGCGTCGAGAGGATGAGGTGTCCCGTCTCCGCGGCCGTGAGCGCGGTGGCAACGGTTTCGAGGTCGCGCATCTCACCGACCAGAATCACGTCGGGATCCTGCCGCAGCGCCGCGCGTAAGGCCGACGCGAACGAAGGGGCGTCGCGCCCTACTTCGATCTGCTCGATGACCGACTGCGCGTTGCGGTGCTCGTACTCGATCGGATCCTCGATCGTGATGATGTGCCTCGACTCCGCGCGATTGATCGCGCCGATCATCGCTGCCAGCGTGGTTGTTTTTCCCGCGCCGGTCGGCCCGCAGATCAGCACCAGCCCGCGCGTCGGTTTCACCAGTTCATCGAGAATCGGCGGAAGGTTCAATTCCGCAATCGTGGGAACCGCATTGGGCAGCGAGCGGATGGATGCGGCGAATGTGCCGCGCTGGCGATGAATGTTCACGCGAAAGCGCCACGCGCGCCGTTCCTCGCTTACCGCCGGCGCGTCCAGACGTAGCGAGAAATCGATCGCGCCGTCTTCGGCGATGCGCTCGCGTACCCGCGGAGTCAGCAGCGGGTCGAGAAGCGGGGCGACGTCATCGTCGGAGAGGACGGAGCCTTCGCCACGTACGAGCCGTCCGCCGACACGAAAGACCGGTACCGAGCCCGCGATGATGTGCAGATCGCTGGCGCCTCTCCGCGCCGCGTCGAGTAGAAGCGCTTCGAGAGGGTTGCCGCTCGGCACTTGCGCCGCCGGCCACGTTCCCTTCGACGCATCCGG